>MEOD01000029.1 GCA_001768555.1 Bacteroidetes bacterium GWF2_29_10 | reverse complement strand
TAAAAATAGAATTTACGAATAATTTAGGACAAGTAAATTGATATTAAAAAATTTCTAATGGACAATTTGGGATAATTATTTGAGTATTATTTATGTTGATTATACATAAATATCAAATCATTTTGTTTAAGATTTTAGATGGTTATTTACATTTTATAGAAAGTGTATTTAAAAAATATTTTCTCTTGTTTTTAAATTTATTCTTACATTTGAAAACTTTCTAAAAATTAGACAAACTTAAGAATTAAAATGAAAGGAGACTAATCTATTATGGCTAAAATCAAAGGTTCTATCGTTATAGACACCGAAAAATGTAAAGGTTGCGAGGTTTGCCTTGCAGCATGTCCGTTAAATTGTATTGGAATAGCAAAAGAAGTTAATGGTAAAGGTTATCATTATGCTATTACTATCAATGACGAATGTATAGGTTGTGCAAATTGCGCAATTGTTTGCCCTGATGGGGTTATTACTGTTTATAAAGCAAAAATCACTGCTTAACTTATTAAAATTTAAATTATAATGGAAAGAGAGTTAAAATTAATGAAAGGAAACGAAGCAATCGCCGAGGCAGCTATTAGGGCAGGTGCTGATTCCTATTTTGGTTATCCAATAACTCCGCAGTCGGAGATTATGGAATATCTTATGGCTCAAAAGCCTCACGAACGAACAGGAATGGTTGTTCTTCAAGCAGAAAGCGAAACAGCTTCAATAAACATGGTTTATGGTGCAGCTGCTTGTGGTAAGAAATCTATGACATCATCATCAAGCCCTGGAGTTTCTTTAATGCAAGAAGGTTTATCTTATATTGCAGGAGCAGAACTTCCGTGTTTAGTTGTTAATGTTCAAAGAGGAGGACCTGGTTTAGGAACAATACAACCTTCTCAAGCTGATTATTTTCAAACTGTAAAAGGTGGCGGACATGGAGATTACAAATTAATCACCTTAGCTCCATCTTCTGTACAAGAAATGGCAGACTTTGTTAAAATAGCATTTGACCTTGCTTTTAAATATAGAAACCCAGCTATGATATTATCTGATGGAGCAATCGGTCAAATGATGGAAAAAGTATATTTAGATCCTCAAGTACCTCGAATGAAAGAAGAAGAACTTCCAAGCTGGGGAACTCAAGGAAAGAAAAAAGGACAAGATCACAAAATTATCACTTCTCTTGAGCTTGAATCAGAAAAACAAGAAAAAGTAAACTTAAGAATACAAGCAAAATATCGTCAACTAGAAGAAGAAGAAGTTAGATTTGAAGCTATTAGTTGTGATGATGCAGAATATATATTTGTAGCTTACGGAACAAGTGCAAGAATTTGCCAAAAAGCTGTTGACATGGCTCGCGAAAGAGGTTATAAAGTAGGTTTATTCAGACCAATAACATTATACCCTTATCCATTTAAACAATTAAATAAGCTAGCAGATCAAGTTAAAGGCATGCTTTCAGTGGAAATGAGTGCAGGTCAAATGGTAGAAGATGTAAGACTTGCAGTAAACGGAAAGGTTAAAGTAGAACATTTTGGACGACTTGGAGGCATAATCCATTCTCCAGATGAAGTATTTAATGCCTTGTTAAACAAAATAATTGGAGGATAAAAAAATGGATATAAAAGATATAATAAAAGAGGAAAATCTTGTTTACAAAAGAACAAATGTCCTTACAGAAAATATTATGCACTACTGCCCAGGATGTGGACATGGTACTGTGCATAGAATTATAGCTGAAGTTATAGAAGAAATGGGTATACAAGAAGAAACAATTGGAGTAGCTCCAGTGGGTTGTGCTGTTCTTGCTTATAACTATTTTAATGTTGACATGCAACAAGCAGCGCACGGACGTGCTCCTGCAGTAGCAACAGGAATAAAAAGAGTCTTTCCTGAAAAATTTGTTTTCTCTTATCAAGGAGATGGAGATTTAGCAGCTATTGGTACAGCAGAAACAATTCATGCTTGCAATAGAGGAGAAAATATAACCATGATTTTTATCAATAATGGCATTTATGGAATGACAGGCGGTCAGATGGCTCCAACTACTCTAGAAGGCATGAAATCATCTACTTCTCCTTATGGGCGTGATGTAGAAATGATGGGATATCCATTGAAAATGACCGAATTAATAGCAAATCTACCTGGGACTTATTATGTAACAAGACAATCTGTTCACACACCTGGTAATGTTAGAAAAACAAAAAAGGCTATAAGAATGGCATTTGAAAATCAAAAACTAAAAAAAGGTGTATCTTTTGTAGAAGTCGTTTCTAACTGTAATTCTGGTTGGAAAATGAATCCTGTACAAGCGAATAAATGGATGGTCGACAACATGTTCCCATTTTATCCACTAGGTGATATAAAAGTACCACAAGATAAATAATTAATGAAATTTTAAAATTTATAATTATGACAGAAGAAATAATTATTGCCGGTTTTGGAGGTCAAGGCGTTCTCTCTATGGGAAAAATCCTTGCTTATTCTGGTATTATGCAAGATATGGAAGTTAGCTGGATGCCATCTTATGGACCAGAAATGAGGGGCGGTACAGCTAATGTTACAGTTATTTTAAGTAATGAACGCATTAGTTCACCTGTATTAAATTCTTTCGATACAGCGATTATTCTTAATCAACAATCAATGGACAAATTTGAAAGCACAGTAAAACCTGGCGGTGTATTGATATATGATGATAATGGGATTACGCGTCATCCATCAAGAAAGGATATAAATATTTACAAAATAAGTGCGACAAACGAAGCTTCAAAAGCAGGATTAATAAAGGTTTTTAACATGATCGTTTTAGGCGGATACTTAAAAGTAAAACCTGTTGTTAAAACTGATAATATAAGAAAAGGATTAGAAAAATCATTACCTGCAAGGCATCATGGAATGATACCTGAAAATGAAAAAGCAGTAATGAAAGGAATGGAATTAATCGAAGCTATTCAAATTTTATAAGATAAATAATTATCACAAAAAAGAGGCTATCTAATAAAATTAGATAGCCTCTTTTTTTATAGTAATTATAAATTACATTTATATTAAAAAAACCTATTTAATATCCCATAGTTATCTCAACTTCTTGTCCTAAAACAGTAACTGTAGCTTTATCATCGCAGTCTCCACTTCCGTAATCAATGGTAATGGGTTTTTTCCCACTTACTGTAAGCTTAAGGCTACCTTGAGTTATATATTTACATTCTGTTTTAATAATTAAAGGAGTTACAACATCTACATTATATGCTTTATTGTCTTTAGATATTCCACTAGAGCTTCCTGTTATAGAATATTCATCATCAAGCCAATTAATAGGAGTATTTGCTCCTTTAGTCCAAGTACGAACTCTTTCTGTATTCCAAGTAATAGTTCCTTCATTATTAGCAAGAGTAATAGTGTCGACAGCAGAAAGTTCATAAGTTAAATTTCCATTAATAAGTCCTTTTCCATTAATAGATTTAAAACCTTTAATAGAATTATTATCAATAGAAAAATTTTCAAAAGTAATATAACAATTGTATCCTGCTAAAGAATCTAAATACTTTCCATTATAACTAGCACTAATTTTACCAGCAATAAGTCTTCCTTTTTTAGTAAGATACCCATTTCCAAAATCAATAGAAATCAAATGATCTTCTTTCGTTATTTTTATTGAATCTGTTCCATCTAATTTTTTATAATTATTTAAAGAATTATTAGAACTCTTTGAAGCATCATCAATAATATTAAAAACTTCATTTGACAGATTTTCGGCTGTTGCATTATCTTCAGCAGCTTGAACTTCCTCAGTATAGTTTGTATTTAAGTCAATATTAATATCATCTATATTTTCATCTTCTGTTTTAGTACAACTAATAAATGCAATAATACTTAAAACAATAATAGAAATTCCAAAACGTGTTTTAATTAAATTTTTCATAGATAAATAAGTTTTTTTAATAGTTAAACATTTTTTTTACAAATTTAATTGTTTTTTTTTACAAATTTAATTTAAGCTCAATTTTTTTATATTAATTTTGCATAAAATAAATTATCATGAAACATCTAATTGCTCCATCATTATTATCAGCTGATTTTTTAAATTTAGGTAATCAAATAGATCTTATAAACAATAGTAATGCTGATTTAATTCACTTAGATGTTATGGATGGAGTGTTTGTTCCAAATATTTCTTATGGATTTCCAGTAATAAGTGCAGTAAAAAGACAAGCAAAAAAGATTTTAGATGCACATTTAATGATTGTTAATCCTGACAATTACATTGAAAAATTTGCAGAAGTAGGAGTTGAAATGCTTAGCGTGCACTATGAAGCATGCACTCATTTACACCGGACTATAGAGCATATAAAATCTTTAAATATAAAGGCTGGAGTAGCGATTAATCCTCACACAAGTGTTAATCTTTTAGAGGATATTCTTGAAGACGTTGATTTTGTATTAATAATGTCAGTCAATCCTGGTTTTGGGGGGCAGAAATTTATAGATAGAACATTTAAAAAAATAGAAATTCTTAATAAGTTACGACACATTAATTCTTATAATTTCGAGATAGAAGTTGATGGAGGTGTTGATTTTTCTAATTATAAAAATTTAGTTGATTCTGGAGTGGATATTCTTGTTGCAGGAAATACAATATTTAAAGCTATTGACATCAATAAGGCTATTGATAGATTAAAATTTGACATATAAAAAAAGAGACACCAAATTATTAATGGCGTCTCTAGATTTTGGGTTATTTTCTAAAATTTACTTATTAAAAGTTGGTTACTTTTCATAATTAGAATTTTTCATAATCAGAATCTGACATATCCTTTCCCATATTAAGAATAACTCCATTTGTGTGTTTGTTAGTTTGTTTATTTGTTTGTCTGAATATATTTGGATTTGCATTAAAATTAGTTATTTTATGTTTAAAATCCTGAACTATATTTTGTTGTTTTGCATATGATTGTTTCTTCATATTAGACGCTTGGGATTCTAGTTTAAAAAATGCAAGAGTTTCGAGTAATTGGTCTGCTTGTCCAGATAATTCTTCAGAGCCTGTAGCCATTTCTTCAGCAGCAGCAGCATTTTGCTGAGTCACTTTATTCAACTGTAAAATAGCATTATTCACTTGTTCTGCCCCAGATGTTTGCTCAATACTTGCCGCAGTAATTTCTTGAACAAGTTTTGCGGTTTTCTGAATCTCAGGAGCTATAGCATTCATCATTCGGACAGCTTCTTCTGTTGTTTTAACACTAACTTTTGTTAAAGCATCTATTTCA
>MEOD01000028.1 GCA_001768555.1 Bacteroidetes bacterium GWF2_29_10 | reverse complement strand
TTTCACTCTCAAGTTAAATAACATGCAGGGCACACATAACCACCTGCGAAGCGGGTGGCAATGCAACAACCCACACACTTAAGCCACGAAGTGGCGACAAGGTAGAGTACACTCTGTCAAATATTCATCAATAAATTGAATAAATCTTGATGAATCAATAGCAAAATCTAAAAAATTAGTGAAATTTAATAACAAAATTGTTAAATCATGCTTATTACAACGGTCTTAAATTATGTTTTTATCATTTTCTTAATAGCATTAAGCTTCATTAAAGCTTCAATAGGGCTTAGAGTGTCAATGTCTGTTTTTAGTAACTCTTCTTTTATTTGAACCAAAATTGGGTCGTCCAAAGAAAAGAAACTTAATTGCATAGAACCTTTAGGAGAAGCTACTCCACTTTCAATGTCTATTTTCTCTCCTGAATGACTTTTTTCTAATTGCTCTAATATTTTATAAGATTTATCAATAACCACACCTGGCATTCCTGCCATCTTTGCTACATGTATTCCAAAGCTATGTTCACTACCTCCAGCTTGTAATTTTCTTAGAAAAATTATTTTATTATTTATTTCCTTTACAGAAACATTATAATTCTTTATTCGACTAAATGATTTACTCATTTCATTCAACTCGTGATAATGTGTAGCAAAAAGTGTTTTGGGTTTATATAGATTGTGTTCATGAAGAAATTCCGCAATTGCCCATGCAATAGATATACCATCATAGGTACTTGTTCCTCGTCCAATTTCATCAAGAAGAATTAGACTTCTATGTGATATGTTATTTAATATACTTGCAGTTTCATTCATCTCAACCATAAATGTAGACTCACCCATAGAAATATTGTCAGATGCACCTACTCTGCTAAATATTTTATCAACAATACCTATTTCAGCATAATCAGCAGGCACATAAGACCCCATTTGTGCAAGTAAAACAATTATAGCTGTTTGCCTTAGTAAAGCTGATTTACCTGACATATTAGGACCAGTAATCATCATGATTTGTTGAGTTGTATCATCAAGAAATACATCATTAGCAACATATTCTTCTCCAAGCTTTAGGCGTTTTTCAATTACAGGGTGTCGTCCATTTTTTATATTAATAGCAAAATGGTCTTCTATTAATGGTTTGCAGAAATTATTACGCTTAGCATTTACAGCAAATGACATTAAGCAATCAAACATTGCAATAATACTTGAATTTACTTGAATATTTGGAATAAAACCTGCAATGTAATTCTGTAATTCATTAAATATTGTTGTCTCTATTCTCAATATTTTTTCTTCTGCCCCTAAAATCTTTTCTTCATAAACCTTTAATTCTTCAGTTATATATCTTTCACAATCTTTAAGGGTTTGTTTTCTAATCCATTCTAAAGGAACTTTATCTTTGTGTGTATTACGAACTTCAATGTAATATCCAAAAACATTATTAAAAGCAATTTTTAAAGAACTTATGCCAGTTCTTTGAGATTCTCTTTCTTGCATCTGCCTTAGATAATCTTTTCCTGAATAAAGAAGAGTTCTTAATTCGTCAAGTTCATCATTTACATTTATATTAATTATGCCTCCTTTATTTAATTGCAATGGAGCATCTTCAGATATTTCTTTACTTATTCTCTCAATAGCAGGATAACAATTATTTATTTGAGATGCATAATTTAAAAGTAATGCATTTTTTGTGGACTGAAGTATAGATTTTATTTCATTAATTGCTACTAATGATTTTTTTAAACTAATTAATTCTCTAGGATTTCCTTTACCTATGGAAATACGTGAAGACAAACGTTCTATATCCCCAATAGATTTTAGTTTTGCAATTATTGTTTCCGTTACTTCGCTATTATCAATAAAAAACTCAACTACATTTAATCTTTCTTCAATTAAAGACTTTGATTTTAATGGCATCACAATCCAACGCTTCATCAATCTACTTCCCATTGGAGTTATAGACTGGTCTATGACCTCTGTTAACGTCAATGCATTTTCATTTGGAGATTGTAATATTTCCAAATTACGAATAGTAAACCTATCAAGCCAAACATAATTATCCTCATCTATCCTAGCTATTTTTGAAATATGCTTGATTCTGTCATACTGCGTTTCTGCTAAATAATGAAATATTGCTCCTGCAGCTATTATCCCATTATTCAAATTTTCAACACCAAAGCCTTTCAATGATAACGTCCCAAAGTGATTAGTTAACTTTTCAAAAGCATAATCATATTTAAAAACCCAGTCTTCAAAATTATTCGTATAATATTTATCTCCAAATGTTTCATTAAAAACTTTCTGCTTATTTTTTTGGATAATAATTTCACTCGGTATAAATCCTTGAAACAACTTATCTATATATTCCAAGGTCCCCTCCGAAACATACATCTCTCCAGTGGAAATATCCAAAAATGAAACACCAGCTTTGTTATCCTCAATATGGATGCCTGCTAAAAAATTATTTGATTTATTATCTAGTATTTTATCATTAAGCGCTAAACCTGGAGTAACTACCTCTGTTACTCCTCTTTTTACTATCTTTTTTGTTAGTTTAGGATCCTCAAGTTGTTCACAAATAGCAACTCTATATCCCGCTTTTACCAACTTATGTAAATATGAATCTAAGGAATGATAAGGAAATCCTGCTAAATCAACAAAAGATGCACTCCCATTTGCTCGTTTTGCTAAAACTATTCCTAAAATTTTTGACGCTGTAACGGCATCCTCATTAAACGTTTCATAAAAATCTCCTACTCTGAAAAGTAATATCGCATCAGGGTACTTTCCCTTAATTGAAAAATATTGCTTCATTAATGGAGTTTCTATAATATTGTTGCTTTTCGATTTATCTTCCAATGTTTTTAATTTTATAAACAAAAGTACATAAATTTTTTTTAACTCATTCCATTTTTAGCAATTTGATTTACTTTTAATGAAACACTAAATAACAGTATACACAATGAAATTAATTTTAAATTAATTTTTTGTAAAAATTCTCAAAATTCAAAGAAACAATGTAATTTTGCAAAATAAACAAAGAGCCTTCATTAACAAAGAGCCTAGAAAAAGTAGCCAATTAGTCAAACAAACATTTATAAATCAAAAAATAATCAAATAAAATGGACATCAGTTTTAGTTTAGTAGAAATTATTGGAGCAACATTAGTATTATTTTCAGTAATAGATATATTTGGTTCTATACCAATAATATTAGACTTAAGAGATAAAGTAGGACACATACAATCCGAAAAAGCAACTATCGTTTCATTAATAATAATGTTGTTATTCCTTTTTGTTGGGGAACAAATACTTGTACTAATAGGAATTGACGTATCCTCATTTGCAATAGCTGGAGCATTTATTATTTTTCTATTTGCCATCGAAATGATATTAGGCATACGACTATACAGAGATGTCGCTCCTGACACAGCATCTATTGTCCCAATCGCTTTTCCTTTAATCGCTGGAGCGGGAACACTAACAACACTCCTTGCAATAAAAGCAGAATACCGTACAGAAAATATAATAGTAGGAATTGTTCTTAACTTATTACTTGTTTATGTAACATTAAAAAAAACTAGTTCTATAGAAAAAGTATTAGGTCGCAATGGCTTAAATGTTGTACGTAAAATATTTGGGATAATACTACTAGCAATTTCTATTAAATTATTCAAGTCAAATATTGGACTATAAAATTAAAAATTATTTTTTAAGTTGTATTATTCTATCTAATAATACCAATATAACTTAATCATTTAAACTAATAACTCAAAAAAAATCTTTTTATTAATAAAATAAATACTAATTTTGTAATTATCTTTTATTAAAACAAACTTAACATCTCAAAGATATGAAAGTTAATACTAAAACAAGATATGGCATAAGAGCAATGATTGAAATAGGAAAAGATAATTCTGGTAACGGAGTTTTTCAAAAAGATATTTCATTAAATCAACAAATTTCTATTAAATATCTAGATCATATTATTCATGCATTAAAAGTAGCAGGCCTAATAATTAACGTAAAAGGTAAAAAAAGTGGATATTTAATATCTAGACCTGCTAACAAAATAACCATGTATGATATTCATAAAGCATTTTCTCCCGAAATATCTGTTGTCGAATGTGTTAATAGCAAACAAAATTGCGAACAAGCAAAACATTGCTCTGCACAGAAATTTTGGATTGGTCTTAATGATAACATTATTAATCACTTCAAATCATTTACCCTTAGACAAATGATTGAAGGAGATATCCCTTAATACACACTTCTCTTTTATCAAATAAATATATCTGCATTACTTTAAGAACTATCCAAATCAATTTATTTTCAAACACTAAAACCTATTATTAAAATTTAAACAAATCGGTACTTATATACCTTTCTCCTGTATCAGGAATTATTACAATTATCATTTTACCTTTATTTTCTTCTCTTTTTGCCACTTGTAATGCTGCCCATGTTGCGGCCCCACTAGATATTCCACATAAAATACCTTCCATTCGCATTAGTTTTTGTGCTGTAGAAATTGCATCTTCATTGCTTACTTGAATAATCTCATCAATCAAATTTAAATTTAATATCTCAGGTATAAAACCAGCCCCTATTCCTTGTATTTTATGAGGAGATGGACAACCTCCTGATAATACAGGAGATGCAGAAGGTTCTACTGCTATTGACTTTATTGAAGAATTTTTCGATTTCAATGCTTCTGTTATACCTGTTATTGTCCCCCCTGTTCCAACACCCGCAACTAATATATCTACTTTACCATTAGTATCTTTCCATATTTCCTCTGCTGTTGTTTGTTTGTGTATTAAAGGATTTGCAGGATTTGCAAACTGTTGAGGTATGTAAGAATTTTGTATTACATCTTTAAGTTCCTTAGCCTTTTCTATTGCTCCTTTCATTCCCATAGGCGCTGGTGTTAAAACAATTTCTGCCCCAAACCCTTGAATTATATTTCGGCGTTCAATACTCATACTTTCTGGCATAGTAATTATTAACCTATAACCTTTCACCGCACACGTAAAAGCTAATCCTATTCCTGTATTACCACTTGAAGGCTCTATTATTGTAGTGTTTTCATTTATTATACCAGCTTTTTCTGCAGATTCAATCATTGCCCAAGCTATTCGTTCTTTTATACATCCTGCTGGATTAAAAAATTCTAGTTTAGCAATAACATTCGCATGACATTCTTTTGTTATTCTATTTAATTTTACTAATGGAGTATTGCCTATTAATTCTCCAATATTTGATGCTATTTTTTCCATAACTATATAAGAATTTTTTAATGATTATTTATGTGTAAAAATACTTGTTCTTTTTGATATAAAACCTTTTTTTTATAAAAAATTCATTAACAATTAAACTTCTTTGCATTTAAATTGTCAAACTACTATTAATTAACCAAAACTTTTTAAATTATGAAAACAAATAAAATGCTAATATTACTCATCACAATTAGCGTGATGAGTATAAATGTTTTTTCTCAAAACGCCATGGGAAAATATGAAAACAATCAACAAAATTGCACAAAGTTCCTAAATTTGAATGAGCAACAACAAAAGAAATTTGATGAACTAAATTTAACACATCAAAAAGAAATGCTAAACATTAAAAACCAAATTAATGAAAAACAAGCAAAAAAAACAACCTTAGAAACTTCTGATAATGCTGACATAAAGGCTATAAATAAAATTAATGAAGAAATAGGGAAATTACAAACAGAAAAAATGAATTTATGTAGCAATCATAAACAAGAAATTAGAAAAATACTTGACCCAAATCAAAAAATAAAATTTGACACTAATTGTGCAAATAACAAAATGGGAAATGGCTGTTGCGGTAAAATGGGAAATGGTAACTGCAAAAAAAATATGGGAGATGCAAATAAACCTTGTGGAAGAAACTCAAATCCTAATTGTCCCAAAAACAAAAACAATAATTAATTTTAGTTAAACCTTAAACACTAAATACTTTATAGCCAGCCGATTCTATTCGGTTGGCTATTTTTTTCATATCTTCTTTTGTTAATTTTTCTAAATTCTTTGCTGGTGGAGTTCTATCAATAGGATAAATCATAACTAATGAAGGCGCTACTTTTTTCAAAACCTCTATATAACTATAAATTTCCTGATCCGTTGTATTGTCAACATAAACCCCATTTACTTCTCCTCTCAAAAATATAGTTTGAATTATTGGAGCATCTATCTGAGTTATATTACTTATAATTTCATTAAACTTAACACCCGAAGTAGGTAAATTTATTTTATTAAAAGTTTCTTCATTTCCTGAATCAATTTTTAGCACAGGTAATTCTATCTTCTTTAAAGAATCCAAAACTTTTTTATTACATAATTGTGTAGAATTTGTAAGAACAACTATTTTTACATTTTTTAAATACTTATCTCTTAACCTTATTGTGTTATCTATTATAATATCAAATTCAGGATGTAAAGTAGGCTCTCCATTTCCTGCAAATGTTATTACATCTAAATTTTCTTCATGATTATTTAATTCTACAAGTTTTAACTCTAAAGCTTCTGCTATTAAATCACTTGCAACAAAATTTAAATTAAAAACATCATTTTCTTTTGTCCATCCACACTCACAATAAATGCAATTAAACGAACAATGCTTTTTGTTTGTAGGCAACAAATTAACACCTAACGACTGACCAAATCTTCTACTATGAATAGGGCCAAAAACTATTTTATCAAATAAAATTCCAGACATATTTTTTTATACAAAAATACACTATTTTTGTAATATAATTTGTTCTATTAAAATTTACAATAAATAAATCACCAAAATGAGAAATAATGCATTGATAATATTAATTATCTTAATAATAGCATCATGTTCTACTAAAAAAAATAGTATATTCAAAAAATCAAAAGAAGAAAATGTATCAATAGATAGGGTTGCTGGATATAAATATATCAACCCATTACTTGATTGTGGCATGCAATTTAAAGAAATCAATCCTTTTGTTACTAAAGTAAAAAAATATATAACTGAAAAAACAAAAAATGGAGATGCCAAAACAATATCAGTTTACTTTAGACATTTAAATAATGGGTACTGGTTTGGAATTAATGAAAAAGAAGAATTTAATCCTGCAAGTATGATGAAAGTTCCTATAATGATGGAATTCTTTAAAATTGCAGAAATGGATCCTAATGTAATTTTAAATAGACTTGTTTTTGATAAAAAGGTTGGCGTTAATAATTATTCAGAAGCAGATTCTTTAGTTTTTGGCAAAGATTACCCTATATTAGAATTAGTAGACCGAATGATAATAAACTCTGACAACTATGCAAGTGGACTTATATATCATTTTAACAGACAATATACTGACGAAAATGCTTTTTTTAATGAAACCATGATAAACAATAATATAGAAGGACGCGATCCTTTTGGAAATATTACTGTAAAAGACTACTCTGGTTTCTTTAGAATTCTTTATAACTCATCTTTTTTAAATAAGCAAATGTCTGAAACAGCTTTGGCATTATTAATAAAAACTAAATTTAAAAATGGGTTAGTGAAAGGTGTTAATAATACATCAATAGAAATAGCTCATAAATTTGGAGAACGCTTAACAGATACAGAATATCAACTTCATGATTGTGGAATAGTTTACTATCCTAATGAACCATATATATTGTGTGTTATGACAAGAGGACATGTTGGAGATAATGAAAAATTAGAAAATATCATTTCAGATATATCTCGTATTATTTATGAAGAAGTCAATAAACAGTTTGGTAAAAAATAAATTATTTACGTCCTCCCTCTTTCTTCTATATTTCTAACCAAAGTAACCATTATAGTGTAATTGTTAAAATCTATAGAAGTTTCTATAATTTCTACAGGAAATGATTTGTTTCCTTTTTTTAAAGCTATCGTTTCATAAAAAAACAACGATCCTTTATCCTCTTGTTGTTTTTGAAAATACAAATTATTTATTTTTTTATTCAGTAACTCTTCAACAGTATAACCAGTCATTTTCTCTATAGTTTTATTTACTAATAAAATTTTGCCTTTGTCATGTAAAATTATGCCATCAATTGATATTTCATAAAGACTAGATAATTTTAGAGATTGTTCATTTAATTTATTTCTTAACTGCAAAAGGTTTTTTTTGCTATCTATTATTTCTACTTCTTTTGTATTTAATTCCTTTAGTATTTTATTAATAATCTTAATTACATAACCAATTTCATCATTCGAGTTTAATTCTAATTGGCTATAGAAATCTTCCTTTTCTATTTTATCTAAATTCTTTTTTAACTTTAGTAATGGAGAAATATTCTTGCCCGAAATTATATAAATAAAAATAAATAAAAATATTACAATTACTATACTTCCCAATATTAACTTATTTCTAATATTCTTTATGATTATAAAAGTTTTTGCATAAATTTGATTATTAGAAAATGCTCTGTTTATTCCATTGGTGTTAATAATTAAGCCTGCAAATCCTTCTAATGAATCACTTTTTTCAACTTTTGAATATATAAATAATTCTTCAGCATAGTTTGTTGTTAATATTCTATCTTCTTTATTTATATTAGAAGATAAAATCTGTGATAATTCATCATCATTTTTTTCATTTTGAAAAATGAAAATATTATTTATTGAATCTATTTTAAACCTTATAGTTTTCCCATTTCTTGAAACAATCAAACCATTATAAAAGGTTGAAGAAATAAGATAATTTCCAAAATTTGAAATAAAACTATTTAATAGTTTCATCTTTATAGTATCATTTACAAACAGAATAGTATCACTTTTTTTAATAGAATAATAAATATTCTTTAAATCATTATGCTCTACTATTAGTTTAAAATCTCTTCTTCTGTCATCTAAAAATGCATCTGATTGTTTTTTTTGAAAAGCTTCAATGTTTACAACATGAATTAATGCTTCTTCTAATAATGCTTCTTTTGCATTATAATAACAATACATACATAAAATAAAAATTGCAAAAAATCCTAAAGTTGTATATCCTAAAACTAATTTATTTTTAATAGACATTTTTCTTAAAATCACTTTCTATTTAAAAGAACAACATTCTCAACATGATGAGTATGAGGGAACATATCTACGGGCTGAATTTTATCAACATTATAAAATTCTTTCATTAATAAAACATCTCTTGCTTGTGTCGCTGGGTTACAACTAACATAGATTACCTTTTTAGGTAATAATTCAATAATCTTATTAACAACATCTTCGTGCATTCCTACTCGAGGTGGATCCGTTATTATAACATCAGGCTTACCTTCTTTTGCTATTAATTCATCATTTAAAACCTTAACCATGTCTCCTGCATAAAATACAGTATTTGATATATTGTTTATTTCCGAATTAACTTTTGCATCACTAATTGCTTCTTCAATATATTCAATACCTACAACTTTCTTTACCTGATTGGCTACATGATTAGCTATAGTACCTGTTCCTGTATATAAATCATAAACAACTTCTTCTCCTACTCCATCTAAATATGATTTTACTATATTATATAAATTTTCCGCTTGTAGTGTATTTGTTTGAAAAAAGGAAATAGGACTTATTCTATACTTATTGCCAGAAATTGTATCTGTTATATAAGGATTACCTTTAAATAGAACTGGATTTAGCCCTGTTAATGTATCGTTTTTTTTATCATTTATAAAATAAACAATAGAACTTAGCTCTGGAAATTTTGTCGACACATGATTAAGTAAATCATTAATTTTAGAAATATCCTCATAAAAAAAGGATAATATTAACATAGTTTCTCCTGTTTGTGTTGTCCTTACAAGCAAGTTTCTTAAAAAACCGTCCTGTTTCTCTATATCAAAAAAATCATACTTCTTTGATAGAGAATATTCTTTGATGGCATTACGTAAGCTATTTGATGGCTCTGCTTGCAAATAACATTCTTTTAAATCAACTATTTTATTAAACATCCCTCTTACATGAAAACCTAACGCCTCCTTAAAAGGAATGCCTGTACTAAATGTTTCTTTATCAAGCCAACCTTTGTTGGAAAATGTAAATTCTAATTTATTTCTATAATACTTATCTGCTTTATTACCTATAATACCTATAACATCTGGAGCTTCAATTTTGCCAATTTTTCTAAAAGCATCTTTAACTTGTTTTTCTTTATAAAACAACTGATCCTCATATTTTAAAAACTGCCATTTACAACCTCCACATTGATAAAAATGCTCACAAAATGGCTTAATCCTTTTTGCAGACTCTTTGTTTATACAAATAATCCGACCTTCCCAATATGAACTACGCTTTTTAAACACTTCTACATCTACAAAATCTCCAGGCACCCCATTTTCTGCAAAAATAACTATATCCTCTTTTTTTAAAACAGATCGACCCTCACTTATTATATCAATAACTTCAATGTTATTAATTAAATGACTTACTCTTTTCCCTTTTCTCATATATATTTTTTAATAATGAAACAAATGTACATCAATTTTTGAAAATAAATTTAATATTTTCAATTTTATCAACTTAAAGTCAATAGCAACTTAAATATTTCCTTTTATTGTTTTTTAGAAATACCAATATTGAAAATTTATTGAAATATAATTTTGCAAATAATAAAATTTCATGTAGGTTTGCACAATCTGGAATAATTATTTTGGGAATAAATTTTATAATAAAATGTCTGAAAAACAAAAAACTATAAAAGAAGAAATTTCATTATCTGGTGTAGGATTGCACTCAGGAAAAAATGTAACAATAACATTTAAACCTGCTAAAGAAAACTTTGGTTTTAAATTTAAAAGAATAGATTTAGAAAATCAACCAATTGTAAGTGCGGATATAGATAATGTTATTGACTCTTCTAGAGGAACCACAATTGAAGAAAATGGTGCAAAAATTTCCACAATAGAGCATGTATTAGCAGCACTATCTGGTTTAGAAATAGATAATGTATTAATAGAAATAGATGGATTAGAAGTTCCAATAATGGATGGAAGTTCCAAGTTTTTTATAGATGCCTTATCTAAAGTAGGTATTATCGAACAAAATGCACCAAGAGAATACATTGAATTAAAAGAAAATATTGTATATAAAGATATTGACAGAAATGTAGAAATGGTCGCAATAAAAGATGACATTTTTAGTTTATCTGTTATGATAGATTATAATTCTAAAATATTAGTTAATCAACATGCGGCTATAAATAACATTAAAGATTTTACAACAGAAATCTATAATAGCAGAACTTTTGTATTTCTACATGAATTAGAAATGTTATTATCAAACAATTTAATAAAAGGTGGAGACTTAAATAACGCTATTGTTATTGTTGATAAAATTTTAAATGATACTGAAATAAATAATTTGTCTAAGTTATTTAATATTCCTAACGTTGAAGTAAAAAAAGAAGGGATTCTAAATAATGTCGATTTATATTATCCTAATGAACCAGCTAAACACAAATTATTAGACGTTATAGGAGATCTGGCCTTATTAGGAAAACCACTAAAAGCAAAAATATACGCAACGCGCCCTGGACATAAAGCAAACTATGAATTTGCAAAATTAATAAAAGCCAGTATAAAAAATAAAGATAAAAGGAATACTAAAACTTATGAATATGATATAAATATTCCTCCTCTTTACAATATAAACCAAATAAGCAAAATTCTACCTCATCGTTCTCCTTTTTTACTTATTGATAAAATTCTAGAAATGAGTAACAAACATGTTGTTGGCTTAAAGAATGTTACTATGAATGAATTTTATTTTACTGGTCATTTCCCTGACGACCCAGTTATGCCAGGAGTGTTACAAGTTGAAGCCATGGCTCAAACAGGCGGAATATTAGCTTTAAGTACTGTTCCTGATCCTGAAAATTATAACACTTATTTTATGAAAATTGATAAAGTAAAATTTAAAGCAAAAGTATTACCTGGAGACACACTAATATTTTACCTAGATTTATTATCTCCAATACGACGTGGTATATGTGAAATGAAAGGAACAGCTTTAGTTGGAAATAAAATTGTAATGGAAGCAGAATTAATGGCTCAAATAGTTAGAAAAAAATAAAATACAAAATGATAAACGCATATATACATCCAGACGCTAAAATTGGGAATAATGTAAAAATCGAGCATTTTGCTTATATTGACAAAAACGTTATTATAGATGATAATAGTTGGATAGGACCTCATGCTACAATAATGGATGGAGCTCGTATTGGTAAAAATTGCAAAATATTTCCTGGTGCTGTAATTTCAGCTGTACCACAAGACCTTAAATTCAAAGGAGAAGAAACAACCGTTGAATTAGGAGATAATACAACGGTAAGAGAATTTGCAACAATAAATAGAGGAACTGTTGCTAACTTTAAAACAGTTGTAGGAAAAAATTGCCTAATTATGGCATACGCTCATATTGGCCATGATACAATTATAGGAAACAACTGCATATTAGCTAATAGTGCTAATTTAGCTGGACATACAATTGTTCAAGATTTTGCAATAATAGGAGGTTTGTCTGCAGTACACCAATTTGTAAATATTGGAACGCATTCAATAATATCTGGCGGAGGATTAGCAAGAAAAGATGTCCCTCCATATACAAAAGCAGCAAGAGAACCGCTCTCTTACTCTGGGGTTAACTCTGTAGGTATGCGTCGCAGAGGTTTTTCAAACGAAAAAATAAATGAAATACAAGATATTTATAGAATAATATACTTGAAAAGTAATAACATATCCCAAGCAATAACTATATTAGAATCAGAAATGCCTCCAACAAATGAACGTGATGAAATAATTGCATTCATACAAAATTCCCAAAGAGGTATTATGAAAGGATATATTGGGCGAAAATCGTCAATAAGTAACGATTTGTAATGCTTAAAATAACAAGTCTTTTTAAATCATATATTTCAGGCAAATACATTTTAAAAGACATTAACTTTGAATTTACATTTCCTAAAAAATATGTTATTGAAGGACCAAATGGTTCTGGAAAATCAACATTAATAGGCATAATTGGTGGTTATTTAAATAAAGACTCTGGCACTATTGAAATAACGCAAAAACAACAAAACAACATAATAGATACTACCTGCATCAATAATTACATTGATATTGTTTCCCCTTATATAGACTACCCTGAAGAGTTAAATTTAAAAGAGATTGTCGAATTATTATATATAAATGAGAAAGAACTAATTCCTATTTTACTTACCAAACTACAATTTGATGCTAAACTAAAATACAAGAATTTATCATCAGGAATGAAACAAAAATTTAAAATACTAACTGGCTTAATTTCAAATAAGCCTATTGTAATTTTTGATGAACCTTGTATATTCTTAGATAACACAGGTGAAAAATGGTTTTTTGAAGAAATAAATAAATTAAATAAATTAATAATTTTTACCGAAAGTAAAAAATTACATGAAGATAAAAAAATAACTATAAAGAAGTATATATAATTAGAGACGCTCAACTAATGATACGTCTCTAATTAAAAATTCTCTATTATTTTTGTTTTTTTTTAAAATCCGACAGGACTTCCAACTCTTATCATTGCACACCTAAATCCGATATAATCAGTAGATTGATCTTGATCTAAAAATCTTCTAGTTCCTGGAACTAACCAATAAGCTCTATCTCTCCACGAACCTCCTTTAAAGACTCTCGCTCTATCATTAATTAAAGATGTGACACTATAATCATATACCCAGCTACTTGAAGTTGATTCAACCTTATCACTAGGACCCTGATTATAACCAAGACTTGAAGCTTGATCACCATCAAGATAACTCCTATTGTCTGCATATTTATAATTTCTTCTTGTTCTTGATTCTTCCTGACTAACATCACGCCATATAACTCTTCCTAAACTGTCTTTTTCAATTAACTCGCCTTCTTCATTTCTTTCTTGTGTTTTAAAAACATTTCCTCTAAATGACCTGAACTCTTCAACATCTTCAAGTGATAAAGGTCTATAAACATCCATAACCCACTCGGAAACATTTCCTGCCATATTATACAAACCATAATCATTAGGCCAATAAGATGTAACTGGAGCAGTAACATCTGCATTATCATTCAAACGACCTGCAGTTCCCATATGATCACCACGTCCTCTAACAAAGTTTGCCATAAAATCTCCCATAAATTGGAATTCACTATTTCTCATTACGTGACCATTCCATGGGTACAAACGTCGTTCTGTTATGTTTTCAAATATAGTGTTTCCAACTAAACCTATTGCAGCATATTCCCACTCCGCTTCTGTTGGAAGTCTATACCTTGGCAATAATATACCATCTTCCATTCTAACAATTCTAGTTCCTTCTCCTGAAGGGTTTAAGTTTTTTAAATTATCTTTTATAGAACCTTCATATTGACCTGCTAAGTATGCATCTGTATTAAAATTATCTTCATTTATTTGATCTGTATTCATATTAAGAATACCTTCTCTAAGTAAAATATATTCATTTACTCTATCTGTTCGCCAAATACAATAATCTGTTGCTTGTTGCCAGCTAACACCAACAACAGGATATTCTCTATAAGAAGGATGTCTAAGATATAATTCTATAAAAGGTTCATTATAAGCATTACGTCTTCTCCATACTAAAGTATCTGGTAAACTTTTCTTTATAATTTCAGGATAATCTGCCGAAAATACTCTTCCTAACCAATATAAATATTCTAAATAATCTATATTTCTAACTTCAGTTTGATCCATGTAAAAAGAAGATACCGTCATTCTTCTTGGAATATTATTCCAATCATACATAACGTCTTGTTCAACACGTCCCATTGTAAATGTTCCTCCTTCTATTAGTACTAATCCAGGACCCGTTTCCTGCTCTCTATAAGGAACTACTTCAAAACCTCCATTTCTAGGATTATTATATTCCCACCCTGTAGAAACAGATTGTTCTTTTTTGCAAGAACTAAAATTTAATGTCAATACAAACAATGTTAGTAATAACTTTAAAACGTTTCTTTTATTTGGATTCATTTTCTATATTTTTAAGTTTATTGTTTAACAATTTTAAAAAGAAGGACAACTAATTGCTCTAAGTTTTTTCTTCTTAGGGCGACAATCAAACTGCCAAGCAAAAGATATTTCATGAGAACCTCCTGATGCATTGCTTAATTTTGAAACAGTTAAGTCATAACTGTAACCTATCTTAAACATAGATTGTTGAAACCCTATCAATGCAATAAAAGCATCAGAATTTTGAGTTGATTGTCTGTACCATAGTCCTCCAACTAAAGGATATTTATTAATATAAAATCCATAATTTATTTGCTGAAAATCACGCTGTTGCATGTATAGTATGTTTGGAGAAAAGGAAGGGTCCGTAATTTTACGTTTACCTCGTCTTCTTTTTTCAAAAGGAATTATTCCTCCCGCATGAACTGTAATTTTCATAGGCAACTTTCCTTCATTAATAAATCCCTCTTCAGGTTCTGTTAAATGATGTGCTGCAAATCCAAGAAACATTGATTCACTGTAAACTAAAAATCCTGCAGAAAAGTCAACATATCCTTTTTTTAGAGGTGGCTGCACCTCGCTTGTGTTGTAAATAAATCCATCCTTAGGATCTATTTGATCTCCAAAAGTCAATTTTCCCCAGTCAAGTTTTTTCTCCTGATAACCCAATTGCAAACCAGCTTTAATAGACAAACTTCTATTAACTACAAGTCTATAAGAATAAATTCCATTATATGACACCGTATTAATAGTTCCCTGCCCAGCTCTATCACTTAATACATAAAAACCTAATCCACCAGTAATTCCATCTATATGTTGGTCATAAGAAGCATTATAAGTAACAAAAGTTCCAGATAATTGAGGCCATTGATTTCTATAGTTAAATATCAAACGTGGACACACTTGAGTTCCTGCAAAAGCAGGATTTAAGTATAATGGATTAGCATAATACTGAGTAAAATGTGGATCTTGTGCAGATAAATAAGACACATTTATCATCAACATAATGCCAACCAAAATTTTAAATAATAGATTTTTTATCATAAAATAAAATTTGTAAACAATACTACGAAATAATTAACATTTAGTTACCTAAAATTTGTCAAAAGTAAATTATAAATTTTTAAAATGCAAATATACTATAGAAATTTTTAAAAATAAAAGAAAATAAACCTTTTTTAATGAATACCAAATAGCTTTAAAAATAAATTTAAAACAAAAATATTAATAAAAAAAGATTATAAAATTTGATTTTATAAAATATATAACAGTTAATTTTGCAGCTTTTGTTAAACTCAATAATTCATCACAATGTTAAAAAATATAAAAATATTTTTATTTCTATTAATTATTTTAACACTCTTAAAATCTTGTCAAACAAAAAAATATATAAAAGTAGAAAAACCTGATTCATCTCAAGTAAAAAATTTAAAAATAGCACATAAAGAATCTTTTATTTCAATACCAATTCAAATAAAAACAACAGAAATAGAAAAACTAATAAACTCTAAAATAAAAGGGCTAATTTATCAAGACAACAATTTTGAAGATAATAATAATGATAATCTAATGATTAAGGTTTGGAAATATGAAGACATATCTATTTCTGCATCTCAAAATAAAATAAATTATCGCGTCCCTTTAAAATTATGGATAAAAACTGGATTTAAAGTAAACAATTTTGGTATTAAGGTTTCTCAATACAAAGAAATTGAAGGGACTATCGCTTTATATTTTCAAACAATAATTGCAATAGAAAACAATTGGCAAGTAAAATCAAATACTATTGTAAATGGTTATGAATGGATACAATCTCCTGTAACTAAGATTTTAGGAGTCAATATACCAATAACTTATATAGCAAATATTATTATTAAAAGAAACTCGGACTTTATAACAAAGCAGATTGACCATCAAATCTATAGTTTAGCAAATATTAAGCCTTTTATAAATATAACTTGGAACGAGATACAAAAACCAACCCTAATATCCGATAGCTTAAAATTATGGATGCAAATAATACCAGAAGAGGTATTATTTAACCAAATAAAATCTATTAATGATAGTTTGAATATATGGGTTGGAATGAAATGCTTTGTTAAAACATATTTTGCTATTGAACCTATCCCAACAGCATTAAAGGAATTGCCAAATCTTAAAATAATAAGTAATCCTGAAAATAGACTATCTATTTCTTTGTTATCTGAAATAAATTATAAAACAATGGATGAGCTATGCAAACAGTTATTTATAGGGAAAACATTTAATGACAAAAAAAAGACTATCACAATAAAGAAAATTGATATTTTTGGAGGTGTTGACAAATTAATTATAAATCTTGAAGTTGCGGGAAGTATAAATGGACAAATATATTTAACAGGAACACCTTTTTATAACAAAGAAAAACAATCTATAGATATAACTAATTTTGATTATGAAGTAAAGACAAAAAACAAAATAATAAAAACAGCTAATTGGCTTTACCATAGTCAATTTGTAAAAACTATGGAACCAAAGTTATCTTTTAGTATTAAAAATGAGATAAAGGAAGCGAAGCAAATGATTACATCAAATTTAGTAAATAACAAAATACACAAAAATGTTATAATTAATGGTCTTGTTGAAACAATTGATATTGACAGCATATTTATAACAGAAAATAAATTAGAAATATTAATAAACATGAATGGGCAAGTTAATGCAAAAATAACAGGAATAATTGATAACAAATAATCCCTAGTTACACTTTAGGGTTTAATTTAATTAAAATTTGTTGTTTGTTAATTAAAATTATAATACACCCAATCCCTTTTGTACACAAACTTACTTCTATCTAATTTATATTTTAATGATATTGAATCAACTTGATTAATATGAAACATTATTTTACGAATATTACCTTCTTCATTTTTATATAATATTGGGCTATATGAAATATCTAGGCCTTCTTCATGCCGTATTCTTTCACAAAATATTTCTGGTTCAGGGTTATATAAATAAGGATGGTTATTAAAAATATATTTTGAGAAATCATTAAAATGTAGATAACGCCAATTTTCAATATTAGGACCATTCATTAAGTAAATAATAGTTATTTGAGATATAGTAAATAAAAATACAAACAAATATTTTAGCTTCGTAAAGTTTTTATCCGAAAACATTACTACATAAAAAATAATAGGCATACTAATCCATACTCCATAACGTATTATTCCTGACTCTCCCATATTCCAATTATTTTGAAGCATAGTAGGAACAGATATTATAAATACAGATAATGCAACAAATAAAAGCCTTAAATCAAGTTTTTTTATTTTAAAGAAATTATATATTATAAAAAAGAAAAATATAAAAACAATCAAAGGTAAAGCAACTATAACTCCTTGACTTAAGTCAAAAAACAAACTGCAAAATCTGGATGTGCTAATATTGTCAAAATCAGTACCAAAATACATGATAAGATTAGATATTTTATAATTATAGTAGTAAAACAAAGAAGGAACAAACACTAGAGCAGACACAAATAAATATTTAATAAAAAGTGTTATTCTAAATTTATTTTCAATGAAATAGTTTAAAAAAACCAATCCTATTAGAAACAATATTGGAGGATTTTGAAATGAGCCCAGAGTAAAGCACAGTATTGAAAATATATATTTTTTTTCAAATAAAACTAATAATCCTAAATATACACAAGATGCACTAAAAACTTCTGGATGTAACCAATTTAAATAATATAATATAGGCGAAATAAAAAAGAATAGAGAAAATAAGTATTTAAGAGAGGTTTTATATGCTGAAATAAAAAGAATATAAAAAATTACAAAAAGTATAAATAATGTGTTTACAAAGACAAAACATGAAATAGGAGTAAACATCAAGTTCGACAAAGGTTTGAAAATTGCAACTAATAATGAATAAAACCAAAAATGATAGCAATAAGAATTATTATGCAAGCTAAAAAAATAGCCTCTAAATCCATGTGGAAATGGTTTATATTTATCTCCTAAAAAATTACTATACTCATTTATCAGATTGATAATATTATTTTCATAACCACTATTTTTTAATAGTTCTTTTGCACTTGAAACATCTTCAATCCTTAAATCAGGAGAAAAATGATTGTAAAATGAAAATGTTGTTAGCAAATATTCAGGATAATCTCCTGCTAAAATAATTGTGTTTTTAGTTATGTTATGATAGAAAAATGCAGATATAATTATAAAAAATAATATTCTCAAATATAAATTCATTTTTGAACAATGCTCGCTACAATAAGACATTATAGTACTAGTATCAATTTATATGGAAAGAATATACGACATTTCGAGCATCTTTATGTCTATTTCTACTGTGTGTTTAATTGCTTTTTTAAATGGTGTGTGTGTTATATCTTTATTTACCTGTCCAATCATTACTTTTGTTTTGCCTGCAATTAAAGCATTAACAGATTCATAACCAAGAGTACTGGCCAAAACCCTATCCATGCACGATGGAGAACCCCCTCTTTGCAAATGACCTAAAATAGAAACCCTTGTGTCATAGTAGTTAAAACGTTCTTTTACCTTTTTTGCAATTTCAAAAGCACCTCCTTCTTCTTCCCCTTCGGCAACAATAATAATTCCACTTGTTTTATTTTTTCGTCTTCCATTTTCAAGATGTTCTATTAATTCATTAATATACGTTTTAGTTTCTGGAATAAGAATTGCCTCTGCCCCCACTGCAATCCCACTTCTTAGTGCAATAAATCCTGCATCACGCCCCATTACTTCAATAAAAAATAAACGACTATGTGAAGCTGCTGTATCTCTTATTTTATCAACGGCTTCAATCACAGTATTTATAGCAGTGTCATACCCTATCGTAAAGTCTGTCCCATATAAGTCATTATCAATAGTTCCTGGAGCTCCTACTATTGGAATATTATGTTCATTAGAAAAGATTTCAGCACCAGTAAAAGTACCATCTCCACCTATTACAATAAGGGCATCTATATTGTTTTTTTTTATATTTTCATACGCTTTTTCTCTTCCTTCTTTTGTTCTGAAAGCTTCACTTCTAGCTGTTTTTAAAATTGTTCCGCCTCTTTGAATAATATGCGCTACAGATTTAGATTCCATTCTGCACATATTATTATCAATCAAACCTTCATAGCCATATTTTATTCCAAATACTTCTATATCATTATAAATGGCAGTTCTGACAACAGCTCTAATACAAGCATTCATTCCTGGAGCATCTCCTCCTGAGGTTAATACTCCAATTCGTTTTATTTCTTTTGTCATAATTTCAAATATATTAAAAAAAAATTTAGCTAAAGTAATATTTTTATACAAAATATTAAAAATAAATTTTGCAAATATAGTTAAAATTATTAGTAAATATAGATGTTTGACGCTAATCCAAATGCTTATTTATAAAATCAAAAATTATAATTTACAGGAAAAAGCATAGTAGAAATACCAATTGTCCACCAATTAGAATTTTGCTTATTTGCATTTGAAACAGAACGATCTGTAAAACTAAGAAATATGTTGAGATTATTATATTTGTTTATAAGAAAGCGAAGGTTTAATGAATTAATTATTATTTCACTATTAGTTTTATCATCTATATCAACATAATTCATTTCATAGTTAAGAAAAAAATTTTTGTATTTATAGAGAAGAGCAAAATCTGCTTCAAAAAAGTTATTATAAAAATTATTAGCTATTGCTTGCGAGTAGTTTGTAAATGAAAGTTTATAGTCTTTAAAATTGTAAATATCTTTATCTGCTTTATTTATTTCAGCTAATAAGTAAAGATTCTTTATAAACTCTGTTTGTTTATATCCAATTTGAAAAGACTTTCCTTTAGAGTTGGCGAGTAAACCTAGATTTGTTTGCATATAGAAAATATGATTTTTATTGAGTTGATAAGAAATATCAATTCCAGTCAAAACATTATCATTATTTGTAGAACTGTTTAGCAAAGTATTTGTTAAAATAATTGGATTAATTGCTTTAAGATTATATCTATAATCCATCGTATCATCTATTTCAAAAACAACACTTTCTATAAAAGATATTTTTAATTTATTAAGATCGTATGAAACTATGTAGTAATTAACGTTTTTGTTAAAATATCTAGATTCAAAAGGTAGGTTTGGATA
Source organism: Bacteroidetes bacterium GWF2_29_10 (assembly GCA_001768555.1). Taxonomy (GTDB): domain Bacteria; phylum Bacteroidota; class Bacteroidia; order Bacteroidales; family GWE2-29-8; genus GWE2-29-8. The sequence continues at coordinate 9,426 of MEOD01000028.1, read as the reverse complement.
GGCATTTTGCATTATGGTATGAATAACAGAATAACTTATATTTTTAAAATTTAAATTGTAATTTAAAAATTGATAGTTAGAAGAATTAGATGTTAAAAATAAAGACTTGTATCCATTCCCTATAAATAATTTATCATTCCCTAATCGAATATTAAAATGCTTATTTGCATCAAATATAACAACTGCAGATGTAGTTGAATAATCAAAAGCGCTGTCTTTAAATTCTTTAAATGTTGTGAATGAAGGTAAAGCTTGTATTTGGTAAGCTTTTTTTTCTATTGATTTTGGATATTTTCCCTGAGTGTCATAAAATTCAGAATAAAAACTTAACTTTTTCCCTATTTTACCAGCCAAACTAATGCCTCTTGAATTATTCCATATAAGATTACTTTGCTCTTTGCCATAATAAATATTAACGTATGGATCAATATATAGTTTATAGTCTTCTGATTCTAAAGAAAAAAGGTTTCTATTATAAGTGAAATCTAACAATTTCTTTCTTAATCCATTGTTTATACTATCGCTAAAACTTTTTATTGTTGGTCTTATTAATTCATTTGAATTGGCTTTTGAAAAATGATGCATAGAATTACCTCTTGCTTCAACTGTAGTAAACGTTTGAGATTTAAGAGATATGGCAATAAGTAGTAAACTAATAAATAAAATAAACTTACTATTAATAAGCATTTTTTTCTCCCTTAAAAATATTTAATATGGTATTTACAATTATATACATATCAAGAAAAAAAGTATAGTTTTCAATATACCAAATATCATATTGTACTCTTTTATGCATTTTCCATTTGCTTTCTGTTTCTCCTCTAAAGCCTTTTACTTGGGCAAAACCTGTAATACCTGGTTTCACCCAGTTTCTTATCATGTATTGATCAACTAGCATTTTATATTCTTCATCCAGTTTTAATGGATGTGGACGAGGTCCAACAACAGACATATCGCCCATTAGGACATTAAGAAATTGAGGTAGTTCATCTATACTTGTTTTCCTTATAAATTTGCCTATTTTTGTTACCCTAGCATCTTCTTTTTTTGCTTGTATATATTCTTTATTATTACCCAAAGTCATGCTCCTAAATTTCCATATAATAAAAACTTTATAATTCCGACCAGCTCTCTTTTGCTTATAAAAAACAGGACCCCTTGATGTCAATTTTATAATTAACGCAATTATTGGAAAAATTAAAGGAAAAACAATTAAAATAACTAGAGATGAAAAAATAATATCAAAAAATCTTTTTATTATTCTATTAACAGGATTCTCTAATGGTTCCTTATGTAATGTTAATATTGGAATTTTATTGTAAAATTTTATTTCAACTTTTTTATTTAGAAACCCCGAAAAGTCTGGAACTAGCTTTAATCTCATGAAATTCTGATCACACAATTTCATAATAGCACTAATATTTTCTTTATTATCTAAAGATAATGTATAAAAAATATCATCAACCTTATTTTCTTTGCAGTATTTTTCTAACATACAGATTTTCCCAAGAAAAAGATTTTTATTTTTTATTGGAACATAATTATCATCAAAAAAACCTAAAAAATTATAACCTAAATAAAAACTCGACTTTAAATGACGCATTAACTGAAAGCTATTTGGATTTAATCCTATTATAACTGTATTTCTATATTTTACACCAAATTTATAGAGCCTTTTTATAGAATAAACAAATATGGTACGCCATAATATAAACAAAAATATAAAATATAAATAATTAATAAAAAGAATGGTTTTATCAAATCCAAATTTATATAAAACACTAACAGACACAAATGTAAATATGGCATGAAAAAATAAAGTGCGAAAGAATGAAGAAAACACATGTATTAATGTTGTTACGTTTGTAATCTTATACATGCTTTTCTCAAAAACAAAAAGCAACCAACTAAAATTGATAATGTAGATTAGAGAAAAATCAAATGAATCAAATTGATGCGCTCCTGCAATTGTTAAAAAAGATAATAGATAAGAAAGGTTTAGTAATATAAAATCACCTATAACTACAATTATTTTATATTTTTTTATATTGCCTTGTAACATTATCTATTTTTAAAATTTAAAGAGCCGTGCTAAACTGTTTTAAAAAACGAATATCATTTTCAAAATACAATCTTAAATCCTTTATTTCATACTCTAACATAGCTATTCGCTCAACTCCCATTCCAAGTGCATAACCAGTATATGTATCTGGATCAATATTGCAATTTTTTAATACATTGGGGTCAACCATGCCACATCCTAATATTTCAAGCCATCCTGTATGTTTACATACATTACACCCTTTCCCTTTGCATATATTACATGAAACATCTAGTTCTGCTGATGGTTCTGTAAATGGAAAATATGATGGTCGTAATCTTATTTCTGTTGATGATCCAAACATTTCCTTTGCAAAATATAATAATAGTTGTTTTAAATCAGCCATAGACACATTCTTATCAATATATAATGCCTCAACTTGATGAAATATACAATGAGCTCTAGCAGAAATAGCCTCGTTACGAAAAACGCGTCCTGGAGAGATTGTACGTATTGGGGGCTTCGTATTCTCCATAACTCTTATTTGTACAGAAGAAGTATGTGTGCGCAAAGCATAATCTGGATTTTTATTAACAAAAAATGTATCTTGCATATCTCTTGCAGGATGATCTTGAGGAAAATTTAATGCAGAAAAATTATGCCAGTCATCCTCAATCTCTGGACCATAAGATATATTGAATCCTACTCTTTTAAATATATCTATAATACGATTCATAACTATATTTATAGGATGGCGAGAGCCTAACAAATCATTAGACACAGGCAAAGTCATATCTATAAAATCCTTTTTACTTGTATTATCCTCTATAAGGCTTTTTTGCTCATTATACTTTTCAGTAATTTTAGTTTTTAATTCATTTAAAGGCTTTCCTAATGCTCTTTTTTCTTCACCAGAAGCATTTTTAAACTGTTCAAATAAATCATTTAAAATACCTTTTTTTCCTAAATATTTTATTCTGAAATTTTCAATTTCAGTTGTATCTTGTGAATTAAATTTATCAATTTCAGCACTTATATTTTGTATATTTTCCAACATAAATTGTGTTTTTTATCGCATGCAAAAATACATTTATTTGTTTAAAATAAAAATTTAAAGTATAAAGCAAATAATTATCTATTATTACTATAGTTAATTACATCTAACACTTTGATACTATCTGTTTTTGTATCATAAGAGTATAGTTGTTAAAATTTTAATATACATTTGCCAATATTTTAATAAGATTATTTACCATGAAATTTTTCAATAATAATATAGCCATAATTGGGGCTGGTAATTTAGGCAAATCAATAGCACAAGGTTTTGTTAATTCTAACGCTGTTAAGGGAAATCAATTGATTGTTACACGAAGAAAATTAAACCTTTTAGAAGAGCTCTCCTCTTTCAACATAAATATTACAAACGATAATAAGCAAGCAGTTAAGTTTGCTGATATAATTATTATTTCTGTTCAACCAAAGCAGTTAAGAGGAGTCCTGTCTGAAATAAAAGAAGTATTAACTGATTATAAAATTATTATTTCAACAGTTACTGGCGTGTCTATTGAAAATATACAATCCGTAATAGGGAACTCTAAAAAAGTATTTAGAGCAATGCCTAACACCGCAATATCTATAATGCAATCAATGACATGTGTTTGCACTAATGTCAAAAATGAAATTGATACACAAAAAGTGTTAGATCTTTTTGGAGTATTAGGAAGGTCTTTGCTTATAGAAGAACAACGAATGGCCTCTGCAACGGTTCTTGCTGCTAGTGGAATCGCTTTTTCTTTAAGATATATACGAGCCGTCACACAGGCTGGGATAGAAGTAGGTTTTGACGCAAGAGATGCTCAATTAATTGCTTCTCAAACTGTTCTTGGATCTGCAATGTTACTATTAGAATCTGGTGAACATCCAGAAAAAGAAATAGATAAAGTAACTACTCCTCTCGGTTGTACTATTGCTGGTCTTAATGAGATGGAACACATGGGATTTAGCTCTTCTTTAATAAAAGGAATAACAACCTCATATAAAAAGATTGCATCTATTAGTAAAGACTTTTCTGATAAAGAGTAAGCAAGGAAATATAATTTTCAGTCCACGAGCTTACGCATGTGATTAGTAAGTTCGACCGATTCTGGGTCGTGAATATATGAATATTTCATTTTTCTACAAATTGAGTAGGAGACGAGGGATTATTTTCATCGTCGACCTCTCACACTACCGTACGTGCCACTCTGTCTCGTCCTAAAATAGGTTTACACATAAAATTAAAATTATGAAAAAGGATGTAAACTTTTTTAGGACAACGCTGTTTTTTATGCTACGAACAACAATGTGATACCATTGCAAAAAGCAACTGAATTGTTCTTTCATAATAGAGTCAAAAAAATTAACACACTCTAATGAGCATACTATTACAATGTAGCTAACTCTAATAAATCTTTAATCTTTTTACCTTTATAATCTGGATATTTATTTCCCAAATCATATAATATACTATTTATTCCAAACTTATTTGATCCAATTATATCATTATTTAAATTATCTCCTATCATTACAACTTCTATAGGTTTTACTTTTAAGATAGATATTATTCTCGCAAAATACTCTTGTGATGGCTTCTTATATCCTATATCTTTGTAGCAAAAAATATCACTGAAATATTTATGTATATTAACTCGTTTAAGTGCTGCTATAATTTCTATTTTATTAGAATCAATAGCATTTGTTGCTAAATAAATATTTGATTTTAATGATAATATTTCTAAGGTCTCTAAAACATTAGGCATTGTTTCTACTTTTTCCCATTGAAACATGGGACCTGTTTCATTTGGAAAATCTCTCATAAGCGTATCTCCCCAATCAAATAAAAATGCTCTATACATAATTTATTACCAAAAAAACACTAAAAATAATGTGTTAAAGATAATGTTTATTTTACGAATTATTATTGTTCTTTACCTTTATTTTTTGACCAGGTTTAAGTACTGCATTTTTGCTTTTAAGATTGTTTATTTTGACTATTTTCTCAACTGTAACATTTGCTTTAGATGCAATACTCCATAAAGTGTCTCCTTTTTGAATAGTATAATAAGTATATTTTTCATCCTTATTTGTATTTTTTTGTACAGTATTTATATTTTTTAAATTTTCTTTATATCCCAATATAATATGTTCTCCAGCAAATACAGTATCTTTTTTAATCTCATTTAGATTTTTAATTTCTTCTACATTTAAATTATAATTCTTACAAAAATCAGATAATAATTCAGTTTTTTCAATCTTTATCTTTTTGACATTTTGAGCTAATACTGTATCTGCTTTTATTTCTTTTTTCTTTTCTGCTATCTCTTCTTTTGATTTTTTAACTTCCTCTCTCTTTGGTTCATTTGCAACATTATAATAAACAATTAAATTAGAACCTATTTTTAAATGAGATGACCTTAGATTGTTCCATTTTTTAATATCTGCTAATGAGCATTTATATTTTTTTGCAAGAAGAGATAGCGTTTGACCTTTGGTTACTTTATGATATCTAGCAAGAACTTTAGGCTCTTCTTCAATATCTATTAATTCTTCTTTCTTATAATTATAAATTAATTCTTCATTATTAATAAAGTTGCCTATATGGTCTTTTGGTAATACCAATGAATATATTTTTTTATCATCAAAAGGTATTACTCCTTTTTTGTATGAAGGATTAAGATATGACAATTCTTCAATAGATACTCCTAAAACCTCAGATATCTGCTTAAAATTAACTGATCGTTTTAAATTAACAGTATCTATATTGGAATATAAATTCTTAGGTACAGTGGGATATAAATTGTGTTCCTGATGATAATTCATAAAATAGTTAACAGCAATAAATGCAGGAATATAACTCCGTGTCTCAGCTGGTAAAAATCTAGATATCTTCCAAAAATCAAGTGCACCTCCAGCTTTTCTTATTGCTTTGTTAACATTTCCAGTACCATAATTATAAGCCGCAAGAACTAAATACCAATCGCCATATATTTTATACAAATTTGTAAAATAACGACAAGCTGCAACTGTAGACTTATATGGATCACATCTTTCATCAATATATGAAGTTACTTCTAAATTATATTGCTTTCCTGTTGGATACATAAATTGCCACATTCCTTTTGCTCCTGCAGATGAATTTGCCGTTGTATTTAAAGATGATTCCACAACAGCCAAATACTTTAACTCTAATGGCAAATTAAACTTATCTAACATCGTCTCAAAATAAGGAAAGTACAAATTGGATAAACCTAAAATCCTTGATGCAAGATCTCGTTTCCTTATAGTATATAAATCTATAAACGCCTTTACATCTTTATAATAAACCAAATTAAATGGAGATTTTGCATTAAGAACCTCTAACCTTGCTGCATATACCGAATCAGAATATTGAGGAATATCTGATTGAGAAAAATTATATTTATTGCAAAGACCCATTGATATCTTACTGTCTGTATATTCGAAATATTTCAAATCCGCCAAACTATCTAACATCATTAAAATAGGAAAATCCGAACGTAAAATTAAGGATGAATCTTCTCCATAAGAAATAGTATCTATTCCTTGATTATTACTTACATTTTGGGAATATACACTATTAAAAAATAGTGTTATAATGACTAGTATGGTGCTTATTTTTAATTTATTCAAAACAATATTTAATTTTAATATACTGCAAAGTTAAAAAAAAAATATTAATAAAAAATTTTTTTCTTAAATTGTTATTTATAAAACAAATTTTATTAATATTGCACAATAAATTAAAATATTTTAAATTAAATTTAAGATTATGAAAAAAATTTGCTTTTTAATTACGTTTGCTCTTATTATGAGTCTTTTTGCAAATGCTCAAGTAAATAACGTTGGTATTAATGAAACTGGCGAAAATCCTAATGCAGCAGCAATGCTCGACATAAAATCTGCAAATAAAGGAATACTAATTCCTCGGATGAATCTGGCCGATACAACCTTGGTAAATAATGTTAAAACCTTGAGTAATGATGAAAAAGGTTTATTAATTTTTGCTCAAGATAAAAAAATGTTTTACTATTGGGATGGAGCAAAATGGCTGTCTATTCTAAGTACAAACTTTTATAATAGTGGTTATGGAATAACTATAGGTAATGATGGAAGTATTATTGTTGATACTACTTTACTCGCTAACAAAAATCACAATCACACTGGAGTATATGAACCAATTTTAACTAAAGGAGACTTGACAACCTCATCTCCTATAAGTATTACAGGTGGGACAGGTGCAATTATAGGAACAGGAACTTCTGTTTCCATTAGTAAAGCTAACGGAACAACAGATGGGTATATCGCAAAAGAAGACTGGAATGTGTTTAATAATAAGTTAGATACAATCATACAAGGAAATGGAATTATTATTTCTGGAAATACTATTTATGTTGACACTAATAAATTTGACAATAAATATGCTCCTATGAATGATTCTTTAACTAATCACATTGCAACACCATGGAGAATATTTTATTCTAATGCTTCTGGTAAAGTAGAAGAGTTAGTTTTAGGAAATACAGGTATGGTTCTTACATCTGCAGGAATGGCTAATGCTCCTGAATGGGCTAAAGCAATTGAAATAGACACAGCTGGTTTTAGTGTTACAGGTATTATTAATTTCTATACTTCTGGTGACACCGTATCACTAACAGTAAAAGGAGACAAAGGTGATGCTGGAGCAATTGGACCTCAAGGACCTGCTGGGGCGTCAGACGTGAGTAATCTTCAATTTATTGTTAGCAATGATACTGTTATTCTTGTTAATGATTCAGCTGGGTTCATTACTTATTTGGACACCGTTGTTCTTCCTGCTTCTCAAAGCGCATGGCTTATTGAAGGAAATACAGGAACAACTCCTGCTACAAACTTCCTTGGTACTAAAGATAACAATGATTTAGTTGTAAAAACTAATAATGCAGAAAGAATGAGAATAACTAAAGGAGGAAAAGTTACAATAAATGATACGTTGGCTTCAGCAGGAAGTGTTGTTAATATTATAAGTAAAATAGATACTACAGGTTTATATGTAGAAAACAGATCTGCAGTAAGTCCTAATTTTGCAATTGTTGGTGAAAGTTCTTCAAATGATGGAGTTGGTATTTTTGGACAAGGTAAATTATTTGGAGTATATGGAATTTTACCAGCTGATGGAATACAATTAGGAGCAGCAATACAAGGAGCAAATATGCATCCTGATGGTATTGGTGTTATTGGAACAGGGAATGGGTTGTTAAGCGGAATAGTTCCTCAAAAAGGTTCAGGAGGTGCTTTTTCTGGAACTGAAATTGGAGTTTACGGTATTTCAACAGATAATAACATTGGAATAGGTGTATATGGTTTAGGAAATGATATTGGTAAAGATTCTATTCCTATAAATCCTCTTTTTAAGGGATCTGGAGGTTTTTTTATAGGGCAAAATTATGGTTCTGTTTCGCAAAGTTATGATGCAGATGGAGTTGGTGCTATGGGTTATGGAATAAAAGCTGGTGTTATGGGTGAAGGAACTGTTAATGGATTAAAAGGAATAGGATATAAAAATGGGGTAAATGGTATTGCTTATGGAGTTTATGGAAATTTATATAAAGGAGATGGGGTTTATGGATTAATAGGCCAAACATCCCAAGATGGAATGACTATAGATCCTGAAGGAACAGGGATTTGGTCTGTTAATAACATTGAAGTTGGAAGTAATGCAGGTGCTGGTGTTAGTGGAAATGGAGACATATATGCATTAGGAACATTATATCAAGGCTCAGATAGAAGGTTAAAAAAGGATATTAAACCATTAGACATTGTTATGTCAAAGTTAATGAAATTAGAACCTTCTCAATATAAGTTTATTTATGAAAAAGAAAATAATCCGAAGGTTGATTTGATTAATTATGGTTTTATTGCTCAAGATTTTGAATTAACATTTCCTAATCTAGTAAATAAACCACGAAAAGAAGGTGGATTTTATTCAATTAATTACGTCGGTTTAATTCCTATCGTGGTAAAAGGTATGCAGGAGCAACAAGAAATTATCAACTCTTTAGTTAGACAAAATAATGAGTTGCTAAATAGAATAGAAAAATTAGAAAAAAGAGTAATAAGATAACTAAATAATTATTTATTAAAAAAAGCCAGACTAATTTTTAGTCTGGCTTTTTTTATTTTAAAAAACAAGTAAAAACAATGTCTGCAATTTTAAAAAAAACAGCGTATATTTGAAAATTAAATTGTTTAGAATAAATTGAGACCGTTGCAAGGCGAAATTTCATAAAATAATTACATAAATTATTAACAAACAGTTGTTTGTGTTAAATAATTTTGTATATTTGCAGCAT
>MEOD01000027.1:26558-31057 GCA_001768555.1 Bacteroidetes bacterium GWF2_29_10 | reverse complement strand
CACATATACAGTACATATAAAGCACATATACAGCACATTAATCTCGCTTTTAACTCTGATAAGCTATCTCGAAAAACCATTTAATGCTAATAATCAAACAATTAACCATCTAGATTAAATCATATTTATTTTTTATTATTTTAAAGAATAAACATCCTTAACTTTAATTATCAGTATATTAACTAAAATAGCACAATATGATAAAATTGATTGTGTTTTTTTAATAACTAAATTTCCACATGCTTTATACCTTCTTATATAAATTCGATTTCCATATACCAACAAATTTAACAATCAAAAAACAAAATAAAAGATTGATAATTATTTATAACTATTTACATTGTAAATTTTCCAATGGTATCCCATTATAAAATTTCAAAAATATTTAGGGCGTTTCTATAATGGATAATCTGGGTTTAATCAAATAAAACTAATAAAAAAAGAAAAAGTAAGACTAGACTTACTTTCTCTTTTTTTTATCGGATAACAATGATTATAATTAAACAATTATTAGTAGTTTTGCCAGATGTTTCTACTTTTGTTAGAAATTGTCAAATTCTAGAAATTACATTATGTTTAAAGATGTTTATGTTACTGGTATAGGTGTAATATCGTCAATTGGTCAAGGGGTTTCTTGTTCGTTAAATTCTTTTGAATTAGGACGCACGGGAATAGGAAATATTAATATATTAGATACTATACATAAAGGGGCTTTTAAGGTTGGAGAGATTAACTTAACAAATAATCAATTAATGGAATTATTAGGAGTGCCTTTTTCAAGTTACAAGAGATATACAAGGACTAGTCTTTTAGGGATGATTGCTGCAAAAGAAGCAGTAGAAGATGCTGGTTTGTCTATAGAAGAATTATCGTATAGAACTGCAATTGTTTCAGGTACTACGGTAGGTGGTATGGATAAAACAGAATTAGATTATTTTACAAACAATTATACGTCTGGTTTTATTCAAACGCATCCATGTGGTGATTCTACAAATAAGATAGCAGATTATTTAGGCATTAAATCATATAGGGCAACAATAAGCACCGCATGCTCTTCGGCTGCAAATGCTATTATGCATGGTGCAAAGCTTATAAAACATGGTTATGTAGAAAGAGCAATAGTTGGAGGTGTTGATTCTTTATGTAAGTTTACGCTTAATGGTTTTAATTCACTGATGATTTTGGATAGTGATTTTTGTAAACCATTTGATAATAACAGGTCAGGATTAAATTTAGGTGAGGGAGCTGGGTTTCTTGTTTTGGAGTCTAATTCGTCATTAAAATGCCGTTCGCAAAGTGCAATATGTCGTTTAGCTGGCTATGCAAATTCTAATGATGCTTATCATCAGACTGCATCTTCACCTGATGGTGAGGGAGCATATATTTCTATGCATAGGTCATTATTGATGAGTGATTTAACTCCAAGTTTGATTGATTATATTAATGTTCATGGAACGGGAACAATTAATAATGATTTTTCAGAGGGAGTTGCGATAAAGAGAGTCTTTTCAGAAAATATTCCATGTTTTAGTTCCACAAAGTCATTTACTGGTCATACATTAGGTGCATCTGCTGGTATAGAGGCTGTATTTTCAGTGATGTCAATCAAATACGGTTTGGTTTATCCTAATCTTAATTTTAGTACACCAATAACAGGTTTGGGTATTTCACCACAATTGAATTATTTATCAGGTGTTAATATAAGAAATGTATTATCCAATTCATTTGGATTTGGGGGAAATAATACTTCTTTAATATTTTCAAAATAGATTACACATGGATTTATATATAAAATCATTAGAATCAATATCACCTCAGGATACTTTTGACAAATCAGACGCATTTCCTGATTTTATTGAACGTAGAGAACCTTATTTTACATGTATAACTCCTGATTTTAAAAAATATATTGACAATCGGATGTTACGAAGGATGACAAAAATTTTACGTTTTGGTGTTGCTACTGCAAAGCTATGTTTGGATAATGCGAATGTAATGAATCCTGATGCAATAGTCATAGGAACTGGTTTAGGTTGTCTCGAAGATACTGTAAAGTTTTTAAAGCAAATTATAGTAAATGAGGAGTATTTATTAAATCCAACATCTTTTATTCAATCAACTCATAATACTGTATCAGGCCAGATTGCTTTGCTACTTGGTTGTAAAAATTATAATTTAACATTTACCCAAAGTGATATTTCATTTGAGAATGCATTAATTGATGCTATTATGTTGTTGCGTGATGGAGATGCAGAGAATGTTTTAGTTGGAGGTATTGACGAAATTGTAGGGGAGAGTTATGAGCTAATTAATGCTTCACGTTGCTATAAACATACTAACCACAATAGATTATCGTCAGATATGTTTACTTTGGGGGAGGGGGCAACTTTTTTTGTTATTTCAAATAATAATAGTGCAGATTGTAAATGCAAAATAATTGATTTGAATATTATTAACAATATTATAGATTTAAAAGCTTTACATCAGGAATTGCTAGTTTTTTTAGACAATAACGCAATTCTATTTGAAGATATTGATTTTGTGGTATCAGGTATAAATGGATTGCAAAGCCAAAATTATATATACAATGAATTTAATAGTTGGTTTTCAAATAGTAATATTGTATGTTATAAATCTTTTGTTGGAGAATTTGATACTGCTGTAAGTTTCGGGATGTATTTAGGTTCAAAAATAATTATACATAATAATATTCCAGATAAAATTATATTAAATCGACGTAACAAAATAAATTATTCGAAAGGTTTGGTTTTTAATTATACAAAGGATTGCAATTGTTCATTTATATTATTATCCAAATGCTAAAGTTTTATTTAACAACGATATTATTTATACTATGTTTAGTGTTGTTTTATACACTGTCATTATTGCCATTTATGAAACTTTTTTTGTTAGTTTTATCTTGTGTTATTTATATTGGAATTCTAATATGGAGTTCTTCATATATTGGTTCAAAATTTTATGTAAATAGCATAAATAAATGTAATAATTCGCTTAATCATATAGCAATTACTTTTGATGATGGACCAGATTCAGACAATACATATAAAATCTTAGAATTATTGGAAAAGTATAATAGTAAGGCTACATTCTTCATTATAGGAGCAAAAGCTGATAAAAATACAGAACTTATGCGTGCAATAAATAATCATGGTCATACGATAGGTAATCATTCTTATAATCATTTAAATAGGTTTCCTTTGCAATTACCAAAGCATATAATTGCAGAAATTATTAAGACCAATAAAGTCATAAAAGAAATTACGAATAAAGAAAATATTTATTTTAGACCCCCATTTGGAGTTACAAACCCATTAATCGCAATAGCTATAAGAAATATGGGTTTGCGTGTAATTGGCTGGTCAATTAGATCTTTTGACACCATGGGTGAAGATACTCATGTTGTTGTAAATAGAATAAAAAAAAAAGTGAGAGTAGGTGACATTATTCTATTACATGAGAATTCTAAAAATATTCTGGAAATTTTAAATAATTTGCTAGAATATTTGGAGTCAGTTAATATAAAGTCCGTAAGTATTGAAGAATTGTTATTAAAAGATAAATGTTAAAAATAATATGAAAAAAATATTAATTGTCATATTTCTGTTTTCACTTAAGTTTACAATATACTCACAAAATTCATCCTATACTGAAATAAAAGATTTGAAAATTTTAGAGAATAAGATAGAAGCAAACACAAGTAAAATAAATACTATAATAAGCGATTTTGTTCAAGAGAAAAAATTAGATTATCTTGATGCAACAATAACAAGCAAAGGTAAGTTCTGGTTTAAAAAATCTAATTTTTTGAGATGGGAATATTTTGAACCATATAAATATCTTATAGTTATTAATGCTGGTAAATTTTATATCAAAAATGAAAGTAAAGTCAGTGTTTATGATGTAAACACTAATAAGGTTTTTAAAGAGGTTAATGATTTACTTATTAGCATGGTGCAAGGTAATATTATGTTTGATAAAAAGTTTCATATTGATGCATTTGAGAATAAAACATTATATTTATTAAAATTGGTTCCCATAGATTCTAATATGAAGAAAATTATAGCTAAGACTAAAATATATATAGATAAAAATGATTTTTCCGTAGTAAAGGTAGTTATGGAAGAAAGTGAAACTGATTACACAATAATATCATTTGTAAATAGAAGATTTAATGAGAATATATCGGATAATATTTTTAATATTAAGTAGTTTTATATTATTTACATCATGTGGTACATTCTGTTGTTTAAATAAACAGAAATTATTAAATAATATAGATGTGAGTAATTATTCTATATTAGAAAAAAAATATAATTCTTTATTATTTAAAGCAAATATAAAAGCTTTGGGTAATGACTATACTGGCTTAATTTTTATAAAATATTTCGCCTCTGATAGCTCAATACATATTGTTTTTATTTCAGAGTTAGGACTTAACTTATTTGATTTTAAGTATAAATCAGATAAGTTTGAAGTTG
>MEOD01000027.1:0-26551 GCA_001768555.1 Bacteroidetes bacterium GWF2_29_10 | reverse complement strand
TAAAGACTTTTTTAACAAAAAACAGATAATAAACATTTTGCAAAGTGACTTTAGAAGCATTGTTCAAGATTTGTCAAAAATAGAAACAAATAAGATTTCAATAAAAGAGGTAAATGATTTTAAAATTTTAAAATTCATACATCTTTCGGATAAATATTTTTATTTTTACCGTTCGAATTTTGATGTTTTCAGAATATATAAGAAAGCTGGTTTTTTTAAAACAATAAATGTATCTATTGTAAAAAATTCTGAAGATTTATTGGATTCAATAAACATAAGCCATAGCAGAATAAGATTAAGTATAAACTTAAAATTAATAAAAGTTCAAAACAATGCTAATTAATGATCTTTACAAATATAATATCATAAGCAAAACAGATAGTGAAATACGTGCAAGTATTATACTAAATAAAGACAACTTAATATATAAAGGACATTTTCCTAATATCCCAATTACACCAGGTGTTTGCCAAATATTAATTATAAAAGAAATATTAAAAAAAGAATTAAAAATAAATTTGATGATAGAGCTATTAAGTGAAGTTAAATTTTTAGCAATGCATAATCCGCTTGAAAAAGCTCAAATAGAAAGCATTATTAATTATAAATATACAGATACGGGGAGAATATCAGTTACAGGCTTATTATATTCAGACGAAATAAAATATCTAAAGTTTAAAGGTGAATTCAAATAATAACGCAAATCAATGTAAAAATATATTTAGGCAAAAAAAGTGTTGCATTGTAATGCCAACATACAATAATGCTACATTTATAAAAAAAGTTATTGAAGATTTAATCCCATATTGTGATGATATCTTTATAATTAATGATGGAAGCACTGATAATACTTTAGATATAATTAAACCGTTTTCGACAATTAATATTATTTCATATCCAATAAATAAAGGAAAAGGATACGCTTTACGTACATGTTTTAAAAATGTATTAGATGCAGGCTTTAATTATGCTATTACAATTGATTCTGATGGACAGCATTTTGCTAAAGATTTACCCGTTTTTTTGGAAGCCCTTGATCGTAATTCTAATTCTATTATCATAGGTTCCCGCTCGCTTAAAAACTCTAATATTTCATCTAAAAGCAATTTTGCAAATAAGTTTTCTAATTTTTGGTTTAATATAGAAACTGGTGTTGAATTACCCGATACACAATCAGGATATAGGTTATATCCATTAAAAGAAATGAAATCAATAAAGTTTTTTTCGGGCAAATATGAATTTGAGTTAGAAATAATTGTTAGAGCTTCTTGGGCAAATATTGATGTTTTGTGCGTACCTATAGACGTTTATTACCCTGAAAAAGAAAATAGAATATCACATTTTCGTCCTTTTAAAGATTTTTTAAGAATAAGCTTATTAAATATTGTTTTGGTAACAATGGCTCTAATTTATTACCGCCCAAAAAAAATACTTAATGTATACAGAAAAAAAACTTTCAAACAAATAATTAAAGAAGATATATTAGATGTTAATACTTCAAATCATATAATCGCTTCCTCTATAGCATTTGGTGTATTTATGGGTATTGTTCCTATATGGGGATTTCAGCTTATAATTGGTTTTATAATAGCACATTTTTTCAAATTAAATAAGGCTATTTTCTTTCTTGCTGCAAATATTAGTTTCCCTCCATTGTTACCTATTATTCTTTATTTAAGTTATATTACGGGAAGTTATGTGCTGGAAAATGGGAGTTGGAATGTAGATGTAGAATTAAGCATTGAAGGAGTTAAGGCTAATTTAAAACAATATCTTATAGGGAGTATTGTTTTTGCGTTTATGTTGTCTGTTTTTTTTGGTTTATTTTCATTTTTATTATTAAAATTATTTAGAAAAAAATAAGATGGGTAACTTTTTTATAAGTATAAACAATTTTCTATATAAACACAAACTTGCTTCTTTAATTATGCTTGCATGTTTGTTAATAGTTTCGGTGTATTTCCTATTTAGATTAGATTTTGAAGAAAATATTAACTCAATAGTTCCTCAAGATAGTAGAATAGATGAATTAAATTTAGCATTTAACAATTCAAAACTTGCCAGTCAGATAATATTTAACATATCATTTAAATATAGTATTTCTAATAATCCAGATAAATTAATAGAGGTAGCAGATAATTTAGTCGCTCAATTATCAAAAGATTCTACATACATAAAAGAAATTAAGTTTAAGATAAATGAAAAGACATTTCTTGATGTTTATGATTTTATATACAATAATTTACCTTTATATTTAGATGATAAAGATTATGAGCATATTCAATCTCTTCTTAATGATAAATATATAGAACATAAACTTGAAAACAATTTAAAAGTATTAATTTCTCCAACTGGAATTGCAACAAAAAAATATATATTCAATGATCCTTTAAGTATAACTCCTTTAGCTCTAAAAAAACTTCAAAGTTTTCAGATTGACAAAAACTTTACTATTTACAATTCGTGTATATTTACTAACGACCAAAAGCATCTGCTAATATTTATCGAACCATATTATCCATCAAATAATACAAAGATGAATAGTAAGTTAATTACATTATTAGATAATGCACTGATTAATGTTATAAAAACATCTTCTAATATTAATGTTGAATATTATGGGGGGACTGCAGTTGCTGTAGCAAACTCAACCCAGATAAAGCAGGATATAATAATTACAGTTTCAATATCCATAATATTTTTGTCTATAATATTTTGGTTGTTTTTTAGACGTTTTAAGGTAATTTTATTATTATTTTTACCAGTTGCTATAGGAGCTCTTTTATCATTAGCAATGTTGTCTATTGTTAATGGTGCTATTTCTATAATATCTTTAGGAATAGGAGCTATACTAATAGGTATCTCTGTTGATTACCCATTACATGCTTTTACTCATTATAGAGAAAGTAACTCGGTAAAAAATACAATAAAGAAGATCGCTCTTCCAGTTCTTCTTAGTAGTATGACTACATCTGCTACTTTCATGTGCTTATTTGTTATACATTCAGAAGCTATTAAACAGTTAAGTATGTTTGCTGCTTTTGCAATTACATTTACTTCATTATCTGTTTTAGTAATAATGCCTTTTTTTCTAAAAGAAGTTGCTAATATAAAGTCTCCTAATTTTAAAACAAAATATTTGGAAAAAATTATAGGATTAAATTATGATAAAAATAAAATTTTAATAATATCAATAATGATTTTATCTGTTTTTTTTATTTTTAGTTCACAAAATTTGAAATTTAATAGTGATATTGGAACTCTTAATTACATTACAAAAAAACTTTCTACAGCAGAAAATAATTTAAAAAGCATAAGTTCCGTAGCTAATAGCGCTGTATATGTAATAGCTCAGGATACAATACTCGATTCTGCAATAAGAAAAAGTGAACAACAAAAGACTTTATTTCAAAAGCTCATTTCAGATGCGACAATAACAGCTGTATCTTCTGCATCAGATTTAATAATGAGTGCTTATATGCAGCAACAGAAGATTGATAAATGGAATAAGTTTTGGGATAAAAATAACAAAAAAACATTAAAAAAAACTATATCAGAAAAGGGAAAACTTTTTCATTTTAAGGAATCAGCTTTTAATGATTTTTATAAATTGCTTGATAAAAATTTTTCAACTGTTTCAATTGATGAATTTGAATTAATTAAAAATAATTTTCTTAGTAATTATATTAATTCTACAAATAATACTTACTATGTTGCATCTATACTAAAGGTTGATTTAAAGCATAAAAACGAATTGCTAAAAAAACTAAATAATATAGAGGGTATTATTGTTTTTGATAAACAAATTTTTGTAAATAAATTATTTGATATACTAAAAGAAAATTTCAATAAATTATCATTATTATCAATGTTAGTCGTTTTTTGTTTATTGTTAATCTTTTTTGGAAGAATTGAAATAGCAATAATAACTTTTATACCCGTAGCATTATGTTGGTTGTGGACTTTGGGATTAATGGGCTTTTTTAATATTGAATTTAATATATTTAATGTAATTGTTTTAAGTTTTATATTTGGACTAGGTCTTGATTATAGTATATTTATAATGAGTGGTTTGATAGATAATTATAAATACGGAAATGTTAGCCTTGTTTCATATAAATTATCAGTCTTTCTTTCTGCTATAACTACTATAGGAGCATTTGGAGTTTTGATATTAGCTGAACATCCTGCACTTAAATCAATTGCAATAGTCTCAATTATTGGTATTAGTTCTGCTTTAGTTTTTTCATATACGATATTGCCTTTATTTTTTAATTTTATCATAAATAATGGAAAAAACAAAAGAATTCAACCTATCAATTTAGTTAATTCTATAATATCTATAGGTTCATTTTTTATATTTTTATTAGGTTCTATAACGATGACAACTTTATTGCCTATACTTTTCTGTACACCAATAAGAAAAAAGTCAAAAAAATATTTTATGAGCTATATTATCTATATATTCTCTAAATTTATTGTTTATGTTAATATTACAATTAAACGAGATTATATAGATATGCAAAAATTAGATTTTTCAAAACCTTCTATAATTATTTCTAATCATCAATCTCATTTAGACCTTGTTTTACTATTAATGTTAAATCCTAAAATTATAGTATTTACAAATCAATGGGTTTGGAATAATCCTTTTTATGGCTTTATAATAAGATATGCCGAATTTTATCCAGCATACAAAGGTTTAAATAATGACATTGAAAAAATAAAAAGAAAAGTTAATGATGGATATTCTATATTAATTTTCCCAGAAGGAAAAAGAACTTTTGATGGCGAAATTAACAGATTTCAACAAGGAGCATTTAATATCGCACATGAATTAGGTATAGCTATCCAGCCTATAATGATACATGGAGCTTATAACTGTTTGTCTAAAACCGATTTTTTTCTAAAATCAGGACATATAACTATCAAAGTGTTTGATAAATTTGAGGTTGAAACTCCAATGCAAACATCATGCGGTGTTACTTATCGAGAACAAACAAAAAAAGTGTTGAAATTTTATAGAAGCGAATATGCAAAACTACGATTAGAAAAAGAAACCCCAGATTTCTATTATCATCAGTTGATTCATCAATATATTTATAAAGGTCCTGTTTTAGAATGGTATCTCAGAGTGAAAATAAGAATGGAAAAACAATATAAATTTTATAATAATATAATCCCTATGAATTCTAATATTGTGGATATTGGTTGTGGTTATGGATTTCTTTCTTGTATGCTTAGAATGGTTTCTAAAAACAGAATAGTAACAGGTATAGACTATGATGAAGAGAAAATTAGTATTGCAAACAATATTCCGATTAAAGACGATTGCCTTAATTTTAAAGTCCTAGATATAAGTGAAAGTAAGCTACCTAATGCAGATGTGTTTATTTTAAATGATGTATTGCATTATATGCCAGAAAATGTACAAATAAATGTTTTGTCTGAATGTGTTAGAAATGTTTCTTCCGATGGAATGATTATTATTAGAGATGCTGATGCAGATTTGAAAAAAAGAACAAAAAGAACAAAATTAACAGAAATACAATCAACAAAAATATTTAAATTTAATAAAACTAAATGTAAACTGACGTTTATTTCTGGTAAAAAGATACAAGATTTTGCAAAAGCAAATGAATTAATTTGTGAAATTTTTGACAATTCGTATTACACGTCGAATATTACATATGTACTTAGAAAGAAAAATTATGGAAAAATATGACATTGTTATAGTTGGTGCAGGTCTTGGTGGACTATTGTGTGGAAATATATTGAGTAGGGAGGGGTTGAAAGTTTGCTTGTTAGAAAAAAATAAAATGATTGGAGGGTGTATTCAGTCTTTTGCAAAAAATAAAACAATATTTAATACTGGGTTAAATTATACAGAAGGTTTAGGGGAAGGGGAGGTTTTAAATAGATATTTTAAGTATTTTAACATAATAGATAAGCTTAAGTTGAAGCGCTTGGATATAGAAGGTTTTGAACGTATTAGTTTTTCGGAAGATAACAATGAATACCCATTTGCTCAAGGTTATAATAATTTTATAGAATCGTTAGCAGAATATTTTCCTAAAGAAAAAGAAAATCTTAAAATATATATAAAGGATATGAAACATGTATGTAATTCGTTTCCTTTTTATACATTAAATGATTCTATGGATTTATCCGCAATTGGTTTAAATAAGTTACAAACTAATGCATATAATTACTTATCTTCAATAACTTCAAATAATAAACTTAATAATATACTTGGAGGTATGAATTCGCTTTATGCTGGAGTTCAAGCTGAAACTCCATTGTATATTCATTCTTTAATAAATTATACATTTATAAAAAGCGCATGGCGCATTATTGATGGAGGATCTCAATTAGCAGCAAGAATTGCAGATGAAATATATAAAAATGGAGGGATTATTAGACTTTCTAAAAAGGTCGTGTCTTTTGGTGGTGATAAAAAAGTTGATTATGTTGATACTGAAGACGGGGAGAGAATTTATGCAAAAAAAATAATTTCAAATATACATCCTAAAGTAACACTAGATATAGTTGATAGAAATATAAACAAAATGGCATTTAAGTCAAGAATAAGTTCTCTTGAAAATACTATAGGAATGTTTTCTTTATACATAGTTTTGAAAAAAAAACAATTTCCTTATCTTAATTATAATCACCACCATTTTTCAAAAGTAAATACATGGACTACAAACTATAATGAAGCATATTGGCCGGAACACTACATGTTATACACCCCGTCTAATTCAAATTCAGATATATGGGCAAATGGAATTATTGCTATAACGTATATGAAATATAATGAGGTGAAAAAATGGGAAGACACTTATACCGAAAATAGAAGTGATGAATATTTAGAGTTTAAGCAAAGGAAAGCTGAAAAACTTATAGATTTTATAGAAGTGAAATTTCCAAGATTAAGAGAAAAAATAGAATGCTATTACACATCAACACCTCTTACTTATAGAGATTATACAGCGACTCCAAATGGTTCTGCTTATGGAATATTAAAAAAACAAGATAATTTGCTATCAACTATAATTACACCTCGATCACGCATTGAAAATTTATATTTTACTGGCCAAAATTTGAATATGCATGGTATATTGGGCGTATCAATAGGAGCTGCTCTTACTTGTTCTGAAATAATAGGTAGGGATTATTTGTTTAACAAAATAAAAAAAGCTTAATATGTCTGAAAAATATGATGTAGTGATAATTGGTAGTGGTTTAGGAGGTTTATTATGTGGTGCTATTCTTAGCAAAAATGGTTATTCTGTATGCATTTTAGAAAAACATTCTCAATTAGGGGGCAATTTGCAGACATTTAAAAGAAAGGGTTGTAAGTTTAACACTGGTATGCATTATGTAGGGAGTTTGGACAATGGGCAAATACTAAATAAAATATTCAAATATATTGGAATACTTGATAGATTAGAACTAGTTAGGTTGGATGAAGATTGTTTCGAAAAAATATTTATTGAAGAAAAAGAGTATTGTTATTCTATGGGAATAAATAATTTCAGAGAGAAATTGTTTGCTTACTTTCCTGAAGAAAAAGATAATATATTAAATTACATCAATAAACTCCAGCAAGCATGGGATGCCACAAACATTTTAGCTTTAAAAAATCTACCCAATCAACATGAACATATTATGAAAATAGACATGTTGACAGAAAGTGTTAGTAAAGTAATAAACAGTATAACAGAAAATACAGAATTAAGAACATTGCTTGTTGCAACAAATGGTTTATATGCTGGCATTCCTGATAAAACGCCTTTTCATATTCATGCTTTAATTAATCTTTTTTTTATTCAAAGTGCTTTTAAATTTAAAAATGGCAGTGATAATTTAGTATATGCTCTTAAATCTGTAATTGAGGAAAACAATGGAGTTATTTTCACAAATAAGGAAGTTTTGCAAATAAATTTTAATAATAATAGAGTTTTATCTCTAGAAACTAAAGATAAGTCAATAGTATTTGGTAATTCATTTATTTCAAACATTCATCCTGCACAAACAAATCAGCTTATAAAGGATGAAGGTAAATTAAGGAAAGTTTATATACAAAGAATTAGTAATTTAGAAAACTCAATAGGGTCTTTTGTTTTATATATTATTTTAAAAAAGAAAAAAATTAAACATATAAACTCAAATATTTATTATTCAAAATCTAAAGATGTATGGACCGCAAATAATTATAAACAATCAGATTGGCCTACGGGATATATGCTATACACTTGTCCTGATGAGAACAATTTAGAGTTTGCAAAAAGCATTACTGTTATTTCTTCTATGAAATTTGAAGATGTTAAAAAATGGAAAGATTCTATAACAGGTAAAAGAGATGAGGATTACAATGTATTTAAAAAAGATCGAAGCAATAAATTAATTAAGCTAGTTAGCAAAAAATTTAACAACATTGAAGATTCTATTGAAACATTTTATAGCTCAACACCATTAACATATAGAGATTACACTGGAGTACCTGAAGGCTCTATGTATGGAATAATAAAAGATTGCAATGATCCTATTAGTACTTTTATTTCAACATATACAAAAATTCCAAATTTATATCTTACAGGACAGAATGTTGGCTTACACGGGATATTAGGCGTAACAATAAGTGCTATAATATCATGCTCTGCATTCATTGATATTAATAAGCTGATTAAAGATATTAGAGAAATAAAATAAGGTTAAATATAGCAAAATAAAAAAAATGAAAAACAATAAGCCTATTTACAAAAGCAAATTATTTAAACTACTGATTATAATATTGGTAATCTTAGGTATTATTGTTTCTGTATTTGTATTATCTATAAAAGTTCACCCTCCTTTAGTTGATTATAAAATAACTAAAAATATTTATAGAAAAGAGATTTCCCCCAATGTATACATATGTAAAGATAGTTGGCTGAAAAAAAATAAATATGGTTTATGGGAAATGTACCTTAAAGGTAGTGCTTTCGAATTAGGTGTGAAAAATGGAATACTATCCTCAGAATTAATAGAACAACAAG
Organism: Bacteroidetes bacterium GWF2_29_10; assembly: GCA_001768555.1. Taxonomy (GTDB): domain Bacteria; phylum Bacteroidota; class Bacteroidia; order Bacteroidales; family GWE2-29-8; genus GWE2-29-8. The sequence goes on along the minus strand of MEOD01000027.1, from coordinate 17,510 downwards.
AAGCTATATTTTTAGAGAATATAAACGAAATGGTTCCTTCCAAAATGTATTTAAATGTTTTAAAGTATTTTATATTGTGGTTTAATAGAAATATAGATGAACATATACCTCTGGAATTTCAAAAAGAAATATATGGTGTTTCATTACATGCCTCTGATAAATTTAATTACATAGGTCCTGCTTATCATAGAATGCTTAATTATCATGCTGCTCATGATATTGGGCATACTTTGCAAAATATGAATTTAGTGGGGTGTACGGCTTTTGAAGTTAGTGGAGATAAATCTGAAGACAGTACAATATTAATTGGCAAAAATATGGATTTCTCTTCAGGTGATGACTTCGCGGAAAATAAAATAATAGCGTTTTATGAGCCTGATAGTGGACATAAATTTTGTACCATTACATGGGGAGGCATGATTGGAGTTATATCTGGAATGAATGATAAAGGACTTGTCGTGACTTTAAATGCTGCAAAATCAAAAATCCCAACTTCTACAGGAACGCCTGTTTCAATTCTAGCAAGAATGATACTGCAATATGCTTCGAATATAGATGAAGCTTATGCTATAGCTAATAAAATGCAAATTTTTGTTTCTGAATCTTTTTTAATTAGTTCTTCTGTAGATAAAAAAACGGTTGTTATAGAAAAATCAACAGATAATATAGGATTATTTGAAACAGGTTCTAATCAATTAATACTAACTAATCATTATCAGGGTGAAAAATTAAAAAACACAGAGATAAACATTCAAAGTTTAAAAGAAGGCGCTTCTTTATATCGTTGGGAAAGAACAGCAGAATTGTTAAATAAATGCAAAAAACACAATGTAGAGTCATTTGCCTTAATATTAAGAGATCAAAAAGGAAAAAATAATAAAGATATTGGTATGGGAAATGAAAAATCAATAAACCAACTTATTGCACATCACTCTGTAATTTTTAAACCAGAAAAATTGCAAATTTGGGTATCATCAAATCCATATCAATTAGGTGCTTACATATCATACAATCTTAATGATATATTTGGCAAACATGTAAATGTTTTAGATGATTTATACGATTCATCCTTAACGATAAAGGAAGATGCTTTTTTGAAATCACCAGAATTTAAAAAATATAAAGAATATAAAATAAAAACAAAAATGCTTAAGTATTACATGTCAAACGATAATGTAATGAATATATCTGATAAGGAGATAAATTATTATCGAAACTTAAATCCTAATTATTATTATACTTATTATGTTATTGGAGAGTATTATAGATTAAAAAATGACAAAATTAATGCAATTAAAAATTATAATATAGCTCTTAATAAAGAAATACCTAGAACTATTGATAGGAAGCAAATATTAGATGCAAAAAAAAAAGCAAATGAAGATATAACACTTTAAGAACAAGTATTATTATTAAAACAATTCATATTATGTCATTACAGCATTTCAAGTTCTTTCTATAAATGATTTGGGTCAGTTTCTGATTTTGAAAAGGGCATTTATTGTTGTTTACTTAATAAATTATTTTATAGGTCTATAAATTTTAAGTTTGCCCTCAATTAATCCTTCTGGCTCAAAATCACTTATTATAACTTTGCGAACATTATTCACGTTTTGGTGTGCTATTTTTATTTTTTTATTTTTATCTATTTCATAAATTATAGCAGTATGTTGCCCAAAACGCCAAACAACTCCATCTGCCATTTGTATCTTTGCATTAGTAAACTGAATAATATCGCCAGCATAAATACTATCTATGGAGTACTTTATTTCTCTTCCAAATCCAAATTGATGGTCCCATTTTGCATTAGTTTCAGAGAGAACTAAATTTGCCAAATCCCAACATTCTCCTCTGTCGATAGTTTTATTAATATTACTCTTTATAATTTTTACAATTTGCAAGTTCAATTCTGGTGTTGGAGCCTTTTGTGCTAAAGAAAATGTTGTAATAAACAAAATTATTATTCCTATGTGAAATTTAATTTTTATCATAACTTTACTTTTTATATAAAACCATAACATGACCAAATATTGTGCTACGTTTTAACAAACTATTTTTAAATTCTATTCTATAAGGATAAATACCTGTTTGAACTAGTTTTCCTGTATTTTTTAATTTACCATTCCATTTTTCATTAAGATCTTCAGAGTAATATATAATTTCACCCCATCTATTATATATTGTGAGCTTAAATTCAATTATCCCAATTCCTTTTATGTCAAATACATCATTTAATCCATCTTCATTGGGTGTAAAACATTTTGGACGGTAAAGAGTAAAATCTTCTTTAATTAGGACTTCTCCTAATCCAGAATCAATACATCCAAAACTATTTATTGCTATTAAATAAAATTGTTGTACACCAGTATCTGGAAATTCATATTCAAATTTTTGGGTGTTCCCAAAAGTAGAATCATTCCATAATAAATACCAAGTGGTGGAGTCCGCATTTTTTGTAACATCATAAAAAACTACATCTGGATAAAATATAGATGTTTCTTCTGGCTTTACAACAAATTCTGATTTAGGAACAGGGTAAACATTTATGATATTGTTTTTTGTTTCCGAATTACTACAACCCGCATTTGTTATTTTTAGACTTACTGAGAATTTGCCTGAATTTTTATATAAATGCACAGGTGTTTTGTCCGAAGATGTTCCTTTATCTCCAAATTCCCAATAATATTCTGCATCTGGATATTGGTTTAATGAATCATTATTAAACAAAACAACTAACGGAGGACAACCCGCTGTATCAATAGCATAAAAATCGACCATCGGAATATCAAATATTTCAATAGAATCTGTAATAATATCTCCAAGACATCCATTCTCTGACTTTATCTGCAAAGATACTTTCATAAACCCTAATGAATCCCATGCAACCTTATTAGATGCTCCATTGTTTCCCGAAATTAACCTGCCATAGCCAAAATTCCATAAGTATATGTAATTACCAGTTGTGTTACTAGTTATGTCTATTGGAGATGAAACACATCCTTTTGGTGCCGAAAATCTAAATGAAGCACTAGGACCATTATCTATATTTATCTTTATGCTTGTCGTATTTGAACACCCATTAAAATCTGTTATCATAAGACTGTAGATAGTACTTATTGTTGGTTTTGCAATAACCGAGCTTTTTGTATTTTGGTTAGTTAAGGATGTATCATTTGGTATAGACGACCAAAAATATGTATTTGCAGTTGCATTTGATGACATGTTTGCTTCAATTCCTAAACATATTGTATTTTTAGATGTAATAATATTTACTGGCATTATTGGATAAACAGTAACAATAACACTATCAACAGCCATACAATTAGAAGTAGCCGATAAATAATATTTTGTTGTTTGATTTGGACTTACTGTTATTGATTGTGTTATGCCTCCATTGCTCCATATGTAAGAGCTTGCAGGATTAGATGTTAATGTTGCTGATTTCCCAAAGCATATACTTTGATCGTCGCCAGCTTCAGCAGACCCAATTTCTATATTTACAACAGTTTGTGCTGTATTAGTATTGTTACAAGCATCTGTAACCGTTAATTTATAAGTTGTTTCTATATTGGGACTTTCTGAAATACTTTCAGTTGTTTTCCCATTTTCCCATACATATGTATAATCTGGACGCCCTCCACTGATTGAAGGACTTATATTTATAGTACTGCCTTGGCATATAGTATAATCCGAAGTTAAATCTATTTGAATAGGTGTAACATCCTTTATTATTAATCCTATTATCGGCGGAATACTTAATGATGAAGGATTAAAATCAACATTAATTGTTTCATCTGCTTCTGTTGAATTATCATTTAGTATTGTTAATGTAAAAATAGCAGAATCACTCCCAATAGGAATAGTTACAGAAGTTGCATTTGCCGAATAATCACTTCCATTTGTTGCAGTGCCACTCAAGGCTATTGATACCGTTGTTGCTGCTGTTAACTTTTTGTTTGCTTTAACTTTTATTATAATATTTTCGCATCCTTCATAGAATGAATTTTGTGGTGTATTTGGATTACTTGATGATGATGTGCTTACTGTAAATACTGGTGGCAAGGGAGCTGGAGGAGGACATTCTATTGTTTCTATAAGTACTCCTGAATCAATCGAATAATCACTCACATCTGCAATAACAAGTTTTGCATGGTATGTTTGACCTATCTGTAATTTAATTCCCGAACGAAATACTGATGTCCAACCTCTATAAGCATTTTGTGTTCGCATATTATTATCATGAAAATATTGAGTATTTACGGTTCTGTTAATGGTTCCTCGCCCTACCTCAATTGATGTTCCTGGTATTTCTGCTACATTTTTTAATCCTGTTATTCCAGGACCACTTATAAAGAATGCGAAAAGATCAAAAGCTGTAGAACCATCAAATCCATCATGATATTCCTCCGAACCAAATAAATATTTAAAAAATATACTGTCCGCTAAAGGTACAAAATCAAATTCAAGGACAAATGCATCATAAGTAACATTTGGACTAGCTAACACATCAAGATCTGCGTCTCCTGGCATATTATTGTTTATACTATAAGTCTGAGGATATGGAGGAGTTGCATCAGCTCCAGTAGCATTCCCTGTAGATAATACTATTCCACTATTTATTCCCATTGGATTTGTGCCACCTACTATAATAGCTTTTGCTCCTTTTGCTCCTTTATATTTAGCATTACTAAACGTAACACAAGCATTACTCATTAATTTTTGTACTAATGCATTAGTGTCAGCATTAAAGTCATAAATTAATTGAGCATTAACATTTATAGAAAACACCAGAATTATTACATTTAGTACACAAAATTGTAGATATTTCTTCATTAGTTTTTAGAATAAATATTACACAAAAGTACACAAAATATTCTTAATTATAAAAACATTAATGAAAATATTAAAGATGCTTGTTTAAATTCTAAATAAATAAAAATATTTTATATTCTAATTCTATACGATAATCCAATATTTATTAAAAATGTATCCCTTGTTTTTTGATAAATATTTGAAATAATATCTTTTTCCAGATTATTATTATATGTTTCAAAAAACCTATAAAAAGTATGCCCTATTCCTATCTTTATGTTGTACTTGTCTTTCACGTGATAATTATAACTAATAACTAATTGGTTATTTCCAAAAAACTTATCTCCTTCTCTCACAAAATACCTATTATCATTTCCTGACAACATATATGCTCCATTTGTGTTTTTGTATTCTAGATTAGCGTAACTCCTTTTTGCTATTTTGTATTCTATATTCATATTTAATGGTAACTCTCCAAACACATTTAGATTTTGATTAATATGCCAGCATAAACCAATTAAAGGCGTTATAAATAATTTAAAAGGTTCTTTTGTAAAATAGACTCCATATTTTAATGTTAGTTTTTTAGAACGCTCATTTGATAAAATACTGTAAAAAGAATATTGAAAATGTTTACTATTTATGTCCTTCATATCTGAATAAAAATTAGCCCCTCCAAGTAGAGAATATTTCCATTTTTTGTTCTTATTTAAAGAACTATTTATTCCTGCAAATAAATACATTAAACTTAGTGCACTCTGGCTATTATTATGTAGCCCGTCATAATGAAACATCGTTTTTTGAATAACATTATTAAATAGGAGCATTGTATTATCAGAAATTTTAACAGGTAATAATATTTCAGATTTGTATTTTCCCGAGCTTAATTTTATATCTTTATTATTTTCATAATGAGCTGGAGTATAAAAACTGTAATCTAAATTTAAAATATCAACAAATGATTGTCCTAAAATCGCCGTATTTATAAATAAAAATAATATTGCAAATACTATCTTGCGTAGTTTCATCTCTTGAAATTTTTAGGTAAAAATAGTTTTTTTTATTTATTAAATTTAAAATTCTATATTTGTAAACAAATATATTTTATTATGGAATTTATACAAAATGCAGAACCTTTACTAAAAATACTTTGGTATATTGCATTATCCGTTAGTGCAATTTTTATAATATTGTCAATAATAACATTTGCAGGAATGGATTCTAATGATGGCTTAAATGCTGATTTTGATGGAAATTTGATGGATTCATTATCTCCTGTTCAATTATTTTCTTTTCGTAATTTAATTAATTTTTTGTTAGGTTTTTCTTGGGCTGGTATTTCTTTTTATGATATCATTAGCAATAAAACTCTTCTTTTATTAATTTCTATTATATGTGGAATTATATTTATAGTTATATTTTTCTATATTATTAAGCAAATACAAAAATTAGCAGAAGATAACACCTTCAAAATAGAAAAAACAATAAACAAAACAGCACAAGTTTATATTTCTATTCCAGAGAAAAAAACTGGAACAGGAAAAATACAAATTACTGTTAATGGTGCATTTCATGAGTTAGATGCAATTACTGAAAATGAAAAGATAGACAGCGGTACATTAGTTCGTGTTGTAAAAATATTAAACGATAATTTATTACTTGTTAACAAACTTTAAAAACTTAAAATAATTATGATTAATCCTGCTATTCTAGTTCTAATTTTAATAATAGTTATTTTTATAACTATATCTGCTTTAATATCTCGTTTTAAAAGATGTCCTTCTGATAAAATTCTGGTTGTTTATGGGAGAACTGGAGGCACTTCTGCAAAATGTATTCATGGTGGAGGTGTGTTTATTTGGCCTGTAATACAAGATTTTGCATATCTTGATTTAAAACCATTATCTATTGAAGCTAATCTTACAAACGCCCTTAGTCGTCAGAATATTAGAGTTGACGTACCTTGCCGTTTTACAATAGCCATTTCGACTGAATCAGATAGCATGAATAATGCGGCTGAAAGATTACTTGGATTAACACATGAGCAAATACAAGAACTTGCTAAAGATATTCTTTTTGGTCAGCTGCGTTTAGTTATTGCAACAATGACTATAGAGGAAATAAACTCTGACAGAGATAAATTTTTAGTAAACATTTCAAATAATATTGACAATGAATTAAAAAAAATAGGACTAAAACTTATAAATGTTAACGTAACTGACATTAGAGACGAATCTGGATATATTGAAGCTCTTGGTAAAGAAGCTGCGGCCAAAGCAATAAATGAAGCTAAAATTAGTGTTGCTGAACAAGAAAAAATAGGAGAAACAGGAAAAGCGCTTGCTGACAGAGAAAAAGATGTACAAATAGCTGAAACCCATAGAGACAGAGATGTTAAAATTGCTATAACAAATAAAGATAAAGAAATTAGTATTGCATCTGCATATAAAGATGAAGCAATAGGTAAAGCTGAAGCAGAAAGAGACAACCGTATTAAAACATCTGAAGCAAATGCAATTGCTGTTAGAGGAGAAAATGAAGCTAAAATAAATATTGCAAATTCTGACGCGCTTAGACGTGAAAAAGAAGCCGAAGCCTTGCGTATTGCTATAACTGCAGAAAAAGTACAATCAGCAAAAGCTCTTGAAGAATCATATTTGTCTGAGCAAAAAGCAGAATTAGCTCGTTCCGAAAGAGAACGTTCTACTCAAATAGCAAACATTGTTGTACCTGCAGAAATAGACAAACAAAAAGCTATAATACAAGCTGAGGCGGAAGCTGAAAGAATTAAAATCAATGCAAAAGGACAAGCTGATGCAATATTTGCAAAAATGGAAGCTGAAGCTAAAGGGCTTTATGAAATACTAACAAAACAAGCAAACGGATACGAGCAAGTTGTCAAGGCTGCCGGTGGAGATCCAAATAAGGCATTCCAGTTATTACTAATTGAAAAACTACCAGAGTTAGTAAAAACTCAAGTGGAAGCTGTTAAAAATATTAAAATAGATAAAATAACTGTTTGGGATTCGGGAAATGAAAATAATGGAAACACAACTACAGCAAACTTTGTATCTGGAATGATGAAAACAGTTCCTCCTTTAAATGACTTATTCAATATGGCAGGATTAAATCTTCCTTCATATTTAAAAGGAGAAAACGATAAAGACTTAAAAGCGGAAAACAAAACTGAAAAAAAAGAAGAAAAGGATAATCTAAAGTCTTAATTCTTTACAAAAAGTTTCAATAAGTGTCAAAAATCAAAGTTAAAATAGGACTATCTACTTGTCCAAATGATACATATATACTTTACCCTCTTATTAGTAAAGTTATAGATTGGTGTTGTTTTGATTTTGAATTTGTAATGCAGGACGTCGAAACTTTAAATTGCATGGTGCTAGCATCTGAAATAGATGTAAGTAAAATGAGTGTTTACGGATATTTGCAAACTACAAATTATTCATTGTTAAACTCTGGCAGCGCAATAGGAAAAGCTAACGGGCCTTTATTAATAGCTAAACAAGAGTTCGACATAAACAATATTTCAAACAGTACCATTGCAATACCTGGAAAAAACACAACTGCTCACTTATTGTTAAGTATTGCGTTTCCTGAAATTCATAAAAAACAATTTATGTTTTTTAATCAAATTGAAAACAGCATACTTTCTAATAAAGCTAATGCTGGTGTAATAATACACGAAACAAGATTTAGCTTTCAAAAGAAAAACTTAAAATGCTTTTTTGACTTTGGGCAATTTTGGGAGGACAAAACAGGCTTAGCACTACCCCTTGGTTGTTTTGTGATTAAATCTTCTTTTAATCAATCTGTTATTCAAAAGATAAATCAAATTTTATCTGATAGTGTTAGATATGCTATTGCAAACCCTTCGTATTCTATTGAATTTGTAAAAAAACATGCACAAGAACTTGATATTGATACAATACAGAACCATATCAATATGTATGTAAATGACTTTACTGTTAACATGGGAGAAACTGGTCAAAAATCAATCAATAATTTAAAAAAAATTGCGTTAAAACAAAAACTTATAATAAAACAATAATATAAAATGATAGTACTTACAGGATCTGCTGGATTTATAGGAAGTTGCGTATTAAGCAAACTTAATCAAGAAGGAATTTATGATATTTTATTAGTAGATAAATTTAATAACCCTTTAAAGAACGAAAACTTTAAAGATAAAAAATACTTTGACAAAATAGATCGAAACCTTTTCATTCCTTCTTTTGACAAACAATTCAAAGATATATCACTTGTAATACATTTAGGAGCTAGAACTGATACCACCGAGTTTGATAAAAATATATTTGACGAATTAAATCTAAACTATTCAAAACAGCTTTGGAATAAATGTGCCAAATACAACATCCCGTTTATATACGCATCTTCTGCTGCAACTTATGGAAATGGAGAACTCGGATATAAAGATGATGACAACATTATCTCTAAACTTAAACCTTTAAACCCTTACGGAGAATCTAAAAACGAATTTGACAAATGGGTGTTACAACAAACAACAAAACCTCCATATTGGTATGGACTAAAATTCTTTAATGTTTACGGTCCTAATGAATATCACAAAGCTAGAATGGCATCTGTTATATTTCATGCATATAATCAAATAAAAAATGGAAATAACCTAAAACTATTCCGATCACACAAACCAGAATTCAAAGACGGACAGCAATTAAGAGATTTTATTTATGTTAAAGATATTTGCTCTGTTATATACTTCTTGTTAAATCATAAGCAAAATAGTGGAATTTACAATTTAGGCACTGGAAAAGCTCAATCTTTTAACGATTTAGCTCTTGCCGTTTATGATTCTATGCAAATATCACCAAGTATAGAGTTTATTGATATTCCTTTAGATATTCGTGAAAAATATCAATACTTCACTCAGGCTGATATGGCAAAACTTATAAATATAGGATACAATAATCAGTTCTATAACTTAAATAGCGGGATTAAAGATTACATTCAAAACTATCTTACTGAGCATAAATATCTTTAAAACAAAATTTAAAACGGTATAAAAAACAATACCATTTAATTGCATTTGTCTTTTATTATGTATTTATTTTTATCTGTTGAGTTTCTTGAAATCATTTCTGCAAGAAAACCAGTTAAAAACAATTGTGTACCTATAATCATAGCTAGAAGAGCTATAAAAAATAAAGGATTATCAGTTATATCTCTTTTATATCCTCCGGAAGTTACAATTTGATATACTTTTTCAAATATAATCCATATAGAAACGCCTCCTCCCATGATAAATGAAAGAGTGCCTATTGTTCCAAAAAAGTGCATAGGCTTTTTACCAAACTTAGAAACAAAAGAAATTGATAATAAATCTAAAAATCCATTTGTGAAACGTTCTATACCAAATTTAGTTGTACCATATTTTCGTTTTTGATGAGTAACAACCTTCTCTCCTATTTTTTTAAACCCAGTCCATTTTGCTATTACAGGGATATAACGGTGCATTTCCCCATAAACTTCAATAGTTTTTATTACCTCATTCTTATAAGCTTTTAACCCACAGTTAAAGTCATGCAAATATATACCAGACATTTTTCTTGTAGCCCAATTAAATAATTTGGTTGGTAATGTCTTTGTTATTGGATCATAACGTTTCTTTTTCCATCCAGAAACAATGTCATAATCTTGCGATATTATCATATTATAAAGTTCTGGAATTTCGTCAGGACTATCTTGCAAGTCCGCATCCATGGTAATAATAACATCTCCTTTAGCTGCTTCGAACCCGCAATTTAGTGCAGCCGATTTCCCATAATTTCTCCTAAACTTAAGCCCTTTTATGTTTGTGTTTATTTTTGATAAATCACATATTATTTGCCATGAATTATCCGTGCTCCCATCATCAATAAATATTATTTCATAAGAAAAATTATTTGTAGCCATAACTCTTTCTATCCATGAAGTTAATTCAGAAATAGATTCATCTTCATTCAGAAGAGGTATTACAATTGAAATATTCATGCTTATTCTGTTTCTTTAAAATTAGACTCAAAAGAGTTGTCTTTTTTCTTTACAAATATAGATATTAGAAGACCTAAAAAGGTGCTAATCAAAGTAAAAGAAATAAAATTGCTCATAAAAGCACCAAAAGGTGTTTGCTCTTTTATTTTTTCTATTGCTAGTTCCATGTCATTCTCTTTTATAAAACTAATTTGGCTTAACTGTTTGTAAGCTGCATCTATTTGTTTATCTATAAAACTCGCATCAAAATAAAATACTAAAAAATAAAATAGTCCTATAAACAATGAGGCAAAGAAACCTATCATTGTACATGATTTTAAGCTTTTACTATAATTGATAAATCCATTTAAAGCTTTATTCCTATATACTGTTGTTCCGTAAGACATACCAACTATTAAAACTATATAAATAAATATACCCATAAAGCTACTTTCTAACAAAGCTCCACTTATATATAAAATATAATGAACAATGAGTAAACCTAACCCTGTATAAGCACCAAATGTGTACGAATTTTTAAATAAACTAATAGCTTCTTTTTCTTCAATATTATTTTCCATGATTATTTAATTTTTTTACAAATTTACTAATTATTTTTTTTATGATTATAATTAATTTGATATTTAAATAGTAATTCTAATCCTAAAACAATTTTTTTATGTGCATATAAGTAACCACACCCATCTACTGCAAATACTTCATTAAAACCAATTATTGAAATGATGATATTTTGTATATTAATTAGCATGAAAACATAAATAATACCATAAAATAGGATTTGCAAAGTAGGCATTATCAAAAATAAAAATTATTGTACTTCATTCAGCAGATTTGTATGAGTAAGTATTTATGGGTAGCCATATTTTATAGCCAAATAAAATTAATACTTATTTACACAATCACTAATTGTTAAAACGTTATAAATAAATCAATAGCATAATTTGAGTAAACTGTCTTATTTCCATTTCATTACATTATATTATATTACTTTACCTAAAAGCCACCCCCCCCCCAAAAAAAACTATTTTTTTTAGTAAAATATTAACAATAAGCATGATATAAATATTGAAAAGTGATATAACGCATATTTCTATTTTTAGATAAACCTGAAATTAAGGTTAAAACTTTTTCCCTTAATTCTAATTTTTTTGTGTAAACCTATTTAGGAAGAGACAAAAAAAAGAACGTTTTTCAATCGTTTTAATAACAAAAAAAAAAACTTTAAAAAAAACTTTAAAAAAAATAATTTCAAATAAAAAATAAAGTAATTTTGCAGCATTAATTTATTTAAAACTTAAAATTATGAAAAAACTTTTTACCATTTTATTAGTAGCCGGTATGGCTTCATTTGTTGCTTGTGGTCCTTCTGCTGAAGAAAAAGCTAAAGAAGAAGCAAGAATTCAAGATTCTATAGCTAAAGTTGAAGCTGAAATGGAAGCTGCAAATCAACAAGCTATACAAGATTCTATCAATGCTGCTGCTGCTGCTGCTGTTGCTACTGCTACTGCTGACTCAATTGCTAACGCAAGTGAAAAAACAGCTAAAGGAAAAAAATAATTATTTTTTAAAGCAAAAAAAAAGGCAACTTTGTATAAAAGTTGCCTTTTTTTTTATAAAATATTTTTCTAGTTATTTTTATCTAATTTTGAATGCTTCATTACTTTTGCTTCTATATAAAAAATTATTTCCTCAATAATGCTTTTGGCTAAATCTCCAATGCGTTCAATTTTCTTTACACTAGAATAAGCGTAAAGTATTTGAGCGGAATTATTTGGATTTTCTTTTATTAATTCAAGAGATGCTTTCGTTGAATTTTTATAAATATTATTTAATAAATCATCTTTTTTAAATACCTCCCTACCTAAAGCAGTATCTTCATTTTCAAGCACATCGTAAACATCATCAAGTATTATCAATGCTTGTTCATACATTTCTTTTATTTGGAGTTTTTTACTTATATTTTCTGCTAAAGGACTTTCTAAATCTGTAACAAACCGTGCGATACTGGCGGCTTTATCTGCTATTCTTTCCAAATCAGCAGTTATGGTGTAAGAAGCCATAACAAACCTCAAGTCTATAGCAACAGGATTGTATAGAGCTAATACATTTTCACAATCCATATTTAATTTTAACTCAAATGCGTCTATTTTTTTTTCATTAGATAATACTTCATAAGCCAATTCTTTATCAAATTTTTCTAAGCAATCTTTGCTTAAAGAAACTTGAGATTTTACCATCATCATCATTTTTAACAAATCTTTTTTTATGATTGGTAGAGCAACATCAAGATGTGTCATATTGTTTATTTTATTAAATTGTTTTTATTGTTATTAATTTCTAAAAGTAAAAAATATATTTTAACCAAAACGTCCTGTAACATAATTTTGTGTTTGTTCTTTTTCTGGTTTTGTGAAAATCTTTGAAGTTTTGTCATATTCAATAAGTTCACCCATATAGAAGAATGCAGTTTTGTCACTAATGCGAGCTGCTTGCTGCATATTATGTGTTACTATTATTATTGTATATTTTTTCTTCAAATCATAAATCAAATCCTCTATTTTTGCTGTTGATATTGGATCTAAAGCTGAAGCAGGTTCATCCATTAACACAATGGAAGGTTGTATTGCGAGCGTTCTTGCAATACATAATCTTTGCTGTTGTCCTCCTGAAAGCTCAAAGGCTGATTTTTTCAATTTATCTTTTACTTCATCCCAAAGAGCGGCTTGTATTAATGAGTTTTTAACCGTTTCCTCAATGTATATTTTATCATTAATCCCATTTATTCTTAATCCAAAAGCAACATTTTCGAAAATACTCTTTGGAAATGGATTTGGTTTTTGAAATACCATCCCAATTTTTTTTCTTAACTCATCAACTTGAGTTGACTTATCATATATATTTTGCCCATCAATTAATACTTCGCCTGTAATTTTAACATTGTCTATAAGATCATTCATCCTGTTAAACAATCTCAAATAAGTGGACTTTCCGCAACCAGAGGGACCGATCAATGCAGTCACGGTATTCATCTCCATCTCAAGATTAATATCCTTGAGAGCTTGAAAATCACCGTAAAACAGGTTGACGTTTTTAGTTATTACTTTCATTTTTTTTTTTGATATTTTATTTCATCTTAACATTTTGACCTAACTTTTTCCTAATAATATTAGCTATCAGATTAAATATGAGAACTATTAGTATTAAAACTAAAGCTGTACCATAAGCCATTGGTCTAGACTGCTCAATATTTGTTCCACTTGTAGTTAACACATATAAATGATACGGAAGAGCCATAACCTGATCAAACATACTATTTGGTAATCTAGGCAAAAAATATGCAGCTACGGTAAACAATATAGGAGCTGTCTCTCCTGAAACTCTACTTAAAGATAATATAAGACCTGTTATAATATTAGGATATGCAATAGGGAGAACAACTCGTTTTATTGTTTGTAATTTACTTGCACCTAAAGCATAACTTCCTATTCTAACAGAATTATCCACAGATTTCAAAGCTTCTTCCGTAGTTGTTATAATAACGGGTAATGTTAATAATCCTAAAGTAAGTGATCCTGCAATTATTGAATCTCCAAAATTAAGATGATTAACAAATAAAGACATACCAAAAAGACCAAAAACAATTGAAGGAACCCCAGCTAAATTATTAGTCATTAAACTTAAAAACTTTTTAAATATTGAGTCCTTTAGATACTCATTAATAAATATACCAGAGAGAACTCCTATTGGAAACGAAAACACAATACTGCCCAACATTAAACAAAGAGTCCCTACTATTGCAGGCAATATTCCTCCTCCAGTCATTCCATCTGTTGGCATTTTGCTTATAAAATCCCAACTAATTACAGAAATACCATTAACAAATATAAAAGCAATTATTAAAAATAATATTATAACAATAATAAAACTTACTATGCTAAATATTGTAAATGCAATCTTTTCTTTTAATCTATTGTTTCTTTTCATAATATTTTATAACCTTGGAGATTTTTTAGATATTTTAATAAATTCAACCGTAAGATTTATAATAAGAGTAATTAAAAATAATATTATTCCTAATGCAAATAAAGCCTTAAAATGAATTCCTCCTGCAGGAGCTTCTCCTAATTCAGCTGCAATTGTTGCAGGAATTGTTCTTATTGGTTGCAGGAAACTAGTTGGAATTACAGCGGCATTTCCTGTAACCATTAAAACCGCCATAGTTTCTCCTATTGCTCTACCCATACCCAGCATAACAGCTGCGGTTATTCCCGATATAGAATAAGGAATTGTTACTTTTAAAATTGTTTGCCAACGAGTTGCTCCTAATGCTAAACTTGCCTCTTTCAATGATTGAGGTGTAGTTCTTAAAGCATCTTCTGAAATAGTTATTATTGTAGGCAAAGCCATTATCCCAAGAACTAAACTTCCTGCTAAAGCCGTTTCTCCTACAGGCAAATTAAATAATTGTTGAATAAATGGAACTATAACAACCAAGCCAAAGAAACCATAAACTACAGATGGAATACCAGCTAACAATTCAATCAATGGTTTTAAAATATTTCTTAGCTTCGGATTAGATACTTCTGCTAAAAATATCGCTGCAGACAAACCAAAAGGTAAAGCAAAAAGAATTGCTCCTAGACTAACCCACAATGTTCCCATTATTAAAGACAATGTCCCAAATTGAGCAGCAGGACTTGCTGTTGGATACCACTCTTTATCAGTTATAAAATCTTTAATTTTATTATCATCAATCAGAACTTTTTTTCCTTTAAAGTTTGCATCTAAAAATTGTTCTGCAAAAAATGCAACTACACCACTATCCTTAATTACATATTCATTTATTTTCAAAGATAAATATTCAAATCCTTCGCCAAGCTCTTTTTTTGTGTATATATCTGTCATTTTTTCAATTGTAAGTAAATTTATTTTTCTATCATCTCCTCCTAAATCCTTCCAATTGGTTACATTTCTGTCAAATATTAATTTAATCTGTTTTGCTGTTAAGTTATTTAATTTATTAGATGGATGTATTGATAAATTGTAACCTTTCTCTATAGGTTTTTCATTAAATAACCCATATCCTTCTTTAAATAAAAATATTATAATAAAAATAACAGCAATTGATGTAAATAAACTACTCAATAACAATATGCTTTCGGCTATTTTTTCTTTGAAATATCTAAATGAATATTTTTGCATTTTTTTCTTTGTATTGATTAAAAAAAGATAGCCTTACTTAACAGGAACATATCCCTCACTTACAACAATTTTCTGTCCTTCTTCTGATAATAAATAATCAACAAATGGCTTAACCAAGCTTTCGGATTTTGTTAAATAATAGTAATACAATGGTCGAGATATTGGATACAATTTGCTTTTTGCATTTTCAATTGTAGGTTCAATATAAGATTGTCCATTGTCATACGATATTAACAAAGCTTTTATACTATTCTCTATGTATGCAACCCCAACATATCCTATTGCTCCTTCAGTTTGACTAACCGACTGTACTATTGCTCCTGTAGCTGGCATTAACAACATTGAAGGTCCAAAATTCTTTTTATTTAATACATGTTCTTTAAAAAATTCATAAGTTCCTGAACTTGATTCTCTTGAATAAGCTATAATTTTTATGTCATCACCTCCTAAATCTTTCCAGTTATCAATCTTTCCTGTATATATGTCCTCTATTTGTTCTCTTGTTAGTTTACTAATTTTATTTGAGGGATTAACGATTACTGCAATTGCATCATTTGCAATGGTTATCTCTTTATATTCAGAATTACCTGTTTTTTTTAATTGTAATATTTCATCCATTTTCATTTTCCTTGATGCCATTGCAACATCTGTAGTTCCATCTAATAATGCAGCGAGGCCAACTCCAGAACCTCCTCCTGTAACCATTATTGAAGCTTCTTTGTTCTTTTTCATATAATTTTCTGCAGCTTTTTGAGTAAGAGGTAAACATGTATCGCTACCTTTTATTTTTAAAGATTCTTGCTGTTTTTTTGAACCACATCCTATTGATGTTAACACCATTAACAATATTAATAGTTTTGAACTGTTTTTTGTATTCATAATTCTCATTTTTTTGTTTTGATTACTTAATTTTTTTTATTTATTCTTATTAACTTTATATTAATATACTCTGATTACAAGTACAAAAGAAGTGCAATAAGGTTAATTTAACATTAAGTTAAGATTTAGTTTACGTTAATTAAGAGATAGGTAGTAATAAAATATTAAGCATAAATCGCTACAAATAAGTATATTAAAATTACCTATTGTTAATTTTATGTTAATTAAGGCTTAATAAAAAACTCAAATGCTATACTTATAATTAATTTGATATTTTGGTAATTAAAAATATTTTATCAGAAATAACAATAACGGAGAATTTAATAATACAAATATCTAATAATTATCATTGATTATTATTGAACTAAAAAAAGCCTCCTTAAACCTAAAGAATATTGCAAATTATTTTTAATTATATAGCAGCATTAAATTATCCCAAATTGTCCATTAGAAATTTTTTAATATCAATTTATTTGTCCTAAATTATTCATAAATTCTATTTTTATAATAAATAAAAAAATAAGTTTTTCTTTTTGGTCAATAATATATTTTAAATAAAATGAGACAATAACTTTTTTTGATTTAATCAAAAT
>MEOD01000026.1:1907-12386 GCA_001768555.1 Bacteroidetes bacterium GWF2_29_10 | reverse complement strand
TTTCCTCCATGTAATATTCAATTTCCTCCACCTAATATTCAATTTCCTCCATGTAATATTCAATTTCCTTCACCCAATATTCATTTTCTCATTATCAATTATAAATTTTCCATTGTCAATTATCATTTCTTATTAAAAAAAAAGTTACTTTTGAAGTATTTATTAATAAATAAAATTATGAATCTAGTATTTGCTTCAAATAATCAACACAAAGCCGAAGAAATTAGGCATATCTTTCTCGCAAAAGGGTTAAACATTAATATCCTTTCTTTATCTGATATTGGAATTAATCAAGACATCGAAGAAAACGGAAAAACTTTAGAAGAAAACGCATTAATAAAAAGTAATTTTGTTTACAAACAAATGCATATTAATTGTTTCGCTGATGACACAGGCCTAGAAATAGACGCATTAAACGGATCTCCTGGAGTTAATACAGCTAGATTTGCTGGAGAAGACAAAAGCAACGAAGCAAACATAAATAAAGTACTATTATTACTAAAAAACGAAACAAACCGCAATGCTAAATTCAGAACAATTATTTCCCTTAACTATGAAAATAAATTATACTCATTTGAAGGTTCCATTAATGGTGTAATCGCTAAACAAAAAATGGGCGAAAAAGGATTTGGATACGACCCTATATTCATACCCGAAGGTTATGATATATCATTCGCTCAAATGACTGACAACTTAAAAAACTCTTTAAGCCATAGATATAGAGCAATAAACAAATTAATTGAATTTTTAAACATTAAAATTATAAAATAATAATATTCTAATAATTATGAATCAATCCCCCGAATATTTATTTTTTGATGATACATTAGCTTTGTATAATTCAATGTTAGATGACTTTGAAAACGCAGAGAAAAGTATTCATATTGAAACATACATATTCGCTGATGATGAAATTGGTCGAAAATTTAAAAACACACTAATAAAAAAAGCAAAACAAAAAATAAAAATAATATTATTAATTGACTCATGGGGAAGTAATGTTTCCGAATCATATTTCAGTGAATTAATAAAACTTGGAGGAATCGTTAAATTTTTTAACAAAATTAATATCCTTCGATTAGATTACTTTACAGAAAATCACAAACGTAACCATCGCAAACTAATAATCATTGACAATAAAATAACATACATTGGCTCTGCAAATATAAATTCATACTGCTTAAACTGGAAAGAAAGCATGCTTAGAATAAACAACGAAATATCTATAACTTTCAATAAAATATTCTATCAAAACTTATCCATATCTTACAAATACTTCTTCTACAAATATCCTCACATAAAACCATACACTTATAAAAACTATCAAATAATTAGAGACGTTCCCTCCAATCTAATACAAAATATTAAAACAGCATACATCTCCCTAATAAACAATTCTCAAAAAAGAATCGTTATCGAATCTCCTTATTTTCTTCCAGGAACAAAAATCATCAAGTCTCTTATCAATGCCGTAAAACGAGGAGTTGATGTCAAAATTATAATGCCT
The DNA here is from genome assembly GCA_001768555.1 of Bacteroidetes bacterium GWF2_29_10. GTDB lineage: Bacteria > Bacteroidota > Bacteroidia > Bacteroidales > GWE2-29-8 > GWE2-29-8. The sequence goes on along the minus strand of MEOD01000026.1, from coordinate 10,879 downwards.
AAACACTCTGACGTAGTTTTAATTGACATACTTCGTGATCGATATTTAGGAATATTACACAATGGAGGTGTGAAAATATATTACTACACCACTCAAAATTTACATGCAAAACTTATGATTGTTGATAACAACAAATTTGCTATAGGCTCAGCAAACTTCGATTATAGAAGCTTCCGGTTTCAATTTGAAATTCTTTTTACTGGTATAAACAAAAACATTGTTCAAATGATTGACAATCATCTGAACAATATTTATAATGATTGCGAAAATTTCAATTCAGACATTTGGATGAAACGTCCATTCTTTCAAAAAATTTTAGAAAAGATTTTATTACCGTTTAGGCATCTTTTTTGATAATATATTTTTACTTATATTGAAAAAAATTATTAAATTCTTAATTTTTTATTAATTTTGTAACAAATTTTCTCAAATATGAACAACTCTGAAAATATTTTAAAAGCCTTAAGTACAGTTATAGACCCTGACCTCAAAAAAGATCTTGTTAGTTTAAACATGATTCAAAACTTGCGAATAGAAGGAAATAACATTTACTTTAAACTTGTTCTCACAACTCCTGCTTGTCCTCTAAAAAATAGCTTGAAAAATGCATGTATTAAAGCAATTCATGACAATGTGGGCAGCTCTTTAAACGTTGAGGTTGAATTTGATTCAAAAACAAGCTCAGGACACAAACAACAACATCAAGAAAACATGTTAAAAGGTGTCAAAAATATAATAGCTATCGCATCAGGTAAAGGAGGCGTCGGAAAATCTACCGTTGCAGCAAACTTAGCTGTCGCAATGGCAAAGACAGGAGCAAAAGTAGGCTTAGTTGATGCAGATATTTACGGCCCATCAATCCCTATTTTATTTAATATAGAATCCGAAAAACCTCAAGTCGTAGAAAAAGACAAAACAGTAGAAATTTACCCAATAGAAAAATACAATGTAAAGATTTTATCTATAGGTTTTTTTGTAGACCCAGAACAAGCACTTATATGGAGAGGTCCGATGGCCTCAAATGCATTAAAACAACTGTTTACAGATGGTAAATGGGGCGAATTAGACTATTTATTTGTAGATCTACCTCCAGGAACAGGTGATATTCATTTAACATTAGTACAATCATTTCCTGTAAATTATGCAATCATCGTAACTACTCCACAAAAAGTAGCAATTGCTGATGCAATAAAAGGAATAAACATGTTTAGACAACCACAAATCAATGTCCCTGTATTAGGATTAGTTGAAAATATGTCATATTTCATTCCAGAAGAACACCCTAACAATAAATATTATATTTTCGGAAAAAACGGAGGATCTAATTTAGCAAAAATAATGGATATTCCATTGTTAGGACAAATACCTATCGTTCAAAGCATTTGTGATTCTGGAGATAATGGCCATCCTATAGTTTTAGAAAACAATTCTATTACAGGGAAATATTTTGACGCATTAGCAGAAACTGTAGCACAAAATATCTCCATAAAAAATTTAACATAAAAGTAAACTTATTAATTTTAAAAAATCTAAATATATATGAACAAAGAAGAATTAACAGAAAAAGTAAAAAAAATAATTGACCAAATTAGACCTTATCTTGAAGCTGATGGAGGAAATATACGTTTTGTAGAGTTAACTGATGATATGATTGTCTATGTAGAATTACAAGGAGCTTGTAGTTCTTGTCCTATGAGTACTTTAACATTAAAAGCAGGAGTAGAAGAAGCCATTGTTAGAGAAATACCTGAAATAAAATCAGTAGAAGCAATAAACTTGTAAATAAAAATAATAAATAACTTATAAAAAAAAATACTATGAATTTAAAAAAACTATTTTTAGTAGTAATATCAGTAATGATATTCTCTAGCGTATCTTATGCGCAAAATAAAAGTACAACTTATGATTATCATAAGAATCTTTCCCATGCTTGGGCTATGTTTAATTACAATTCCATTAACTTAGGATTTGAAATGACAAAAATAAACTTTCCTATTTTCCCTGACACTATTACAGTAATGTATGACAAAAACGACACTCTAATTCGTCCTAAATCTTTTGGAGTTGGAGCAGTCCTTGACTTTAATTCTCCTAAACTAGCAGAAGCTCCAGCAAATCTTTCTGAATTATCTTTTATGCTTGACACAATTGTTATTGATGCAGATTATATAAGAGTAAATGATGTTGTTGACACATTAATTCTTGAAGTTGTTTTTGGCAATCTTGACACAAACAAGTTAACAAATACCGAATTTTTTCCTATGAGTTTCAAGACAACTCCTAGTTTTAAATCTTTCTATGCTCCAAGATATAATCCATATCCAGTTAATGAACTTGCAGGTGTATCTAGGAAAATTTATAAATTATATTTAACAAATAATGATACTGTTACTGGAAATTTAGAAAATAAAAACTTAAGTTTTAAATTCGCCTTAGAAAATGGAGCAGGACTAAGCATCCCAGGTGACAATATAGTTGGAGCTTATATTTCTTATAAACCAGGAAACACTTATTCTTTAAATGATGTAATTATGGCAGAACTAGGTAGCTCTCATACTCAAGTTCTAAATTCATTCTCTCCTAATTTTCTTATTCCAACTTTAAATAATGATGACAATACTGCTAATGATATTCCTTTAGCATTTTTTGATGATGAATCTTTCGGACTAAGTTATAGATTATTTGCTGATGCTTATTATAACGCTTATGACACTACTGCATTAAGTGTAAACTGGAATAAAGCATTAAGTCCTGATTTAGATAAAGCATGCTTAATTAGCTTTATTGTTTCAGGAAATTTTAAAACAGGTATTAAAAACAATAACTTGGATAATAAAACAAGTGTAAATGTTTATCCTAACCCTGCAATAAACACTATAAATATTTCAACAAAAGAAAAATCTTCAGTTGACTTTAAATTATATGATATTACAGGAAAATGTATGATAAATAAAAATAATCAAAATTTAAATGGAACATTAAAAGTTGATGTAAGCAATATGGCTAATGGTGTTTATTTTTATAATATTTTGATTGATGGAAAACAAAATGTATCTGATAAAATCATTATAAACAAATAAATATTTTTGATTCAAAATCTTAAATATCAAAAGAGGCTGTTATATTTATATAACAGCCTCTTTTTTTTACAATTTTAATTTTAGTAGAAAGGTGCAAGACTAAATTGAGACCGTTGCAAGGCAAAATATAAAGAAATAACAAATCAAATAAGATTTCCCAAGTTGCCATTATAAAAATGATCGTATTTCATATTTCATTCAACAGATTTGTATGAATAGGATAATTAGCATTTGTACAATTTAAGCAAGCTAACTTATTTTCATTGCATGCTATTACTCCACATTTGCTTCGGTATTACTTTGCACTTACTTTGCTCCAAAGTTGCTTCAACCTATTTTAGGACAAAACAATTGTTAGTGTTTTTGCTTTAAGTTTTCTTTTAGCTGTACAGTAATACCCAAGTCGTCTGGAGTAATAATAATTTTCTGCCCCTGCCTTGTTTGTATTAAAATTCTGTTTCTTTTCTGTGTTGCGTATAAAGTTACATTTCCTATGCCCTTATAATTAAATAGTCCAAAGTAGCCAAAAAGCCCACCTACACCGAAAGTTCTTATTCCTGTAATTAATTCGCTTTCTGCTATTATTCTTATGCCTGCGATGTCAGTAAAATTAATTTTTTTGTTACCCACAGGTCTTACAATTGTTAGTTTTGTGTCGTCAACGATATATGACATTGGAGCGAAAAGGTAAGCGAAAAGAATAATTGCAATAAAAAATAACAGTTTGCCAACGTGAATTAAAATTGCATCCGTTTCGAGTTGTGGAACAGCTAATGCTTTAACGTCAATCGAAGCAACAAATAATAATAATCCAATTGTCAATAAAGTAATTATTTTCGCAGTTGTATCAAGTGATGCTGTATATTTCATAGTTCTAATTATTATTTATAGTGTCCTTTTCGTGTTAATACCAAATTGCTATCAAGTTTGTAATTTAGATTTTTGTATAGAGGGATAATGCCACACCTACGGTGTTTAATGTGTTTGCGTTATTTGTTTTGCTATAATAATTTCACACCTACGGTGTTTAGGATATTTAATTATTGTGGGTATTATGATAGCGTTTAGGTATAAGTTCCATGTTATTATTGCTTATGACATTTAGCGGTTACTCTTCGGTAATGATTTCTGCACTGAATTTTCCACAAAGAACAAAAGTTTCAATATGTACAGCATGGTTATATGAAGAAACACTGTCCTGTTACTAACAGCAAACGCCTATGTTATTTTCTTTTTAATTTATTTATTTCATCACATATTGCCAGTGCATTTATAGTGAAAGATGCTAAATCGTCAACAATTTTGTTAATAAATTTATCTCGATTGTTAGGAAGAATTTGAAACAAATCTTGAAAGCTACTAAATTGATAAAAATTACTGTTTTCAATTTTTTTATAGCATAACCATTCTTCATTTTCATTTTGGATTTGTGGTAATTCTTCTTTATATTTTTCTGCTATTCTCACTATATCTTCTTTTGAAAAACATTTTTTATTAATTTTTAATCCTATATCAAGTTCTTCGTCAAATGCAATAGCAATTTCTTTCCAATCTGATTTTACAACCTTAAAAAGAAAAGAATTCCCATTTCTTTCATATTCAACGATTAGCTCTTTTTTATTCAATTCTTCTTTTAAATTCATTGAAACACTATCCCAAAACTCTTGTTTAAGCCTTTCATTAATGCTAACGAGCAAAGAACTTAATTCATTTGCAGACTTGTAGTTTGTTGGTTCAGTAAGATACTTGAACATTCCATCTTCAAAATCATTCATAATTATAGGGATTTTATTATTTCTAAATATTGAGAAACTATTTGATGTACTTTTTGTGCTTTAATTTGTTCAATAGTTGATTCTATCAGGACTGATATTTCTTTGTCATAACTTGCTAAAATTAATATTTTATTTTTTGTTAGTTCCTCGTATAGCTCGTTACTAATTGAATATGGTATTGCAGGCTTATGCCCATGTGGTGTCAAATAAACTAATAAAAAGTTATCGTAAAGAGATTTTAGATAATTATAATATCGTTCAAGCTGTTTAGGTTGATCTTCTGCATATATTTTATTTTCAATTGCAATTGCAAATCTTTTCTCTTTATCAAAGTATGATATTAAAATGTCTAACCTGCCTAAACTGTCATTTCCTGTCCATTTTTCAATTTCAACTATTTGTAAATGCGGAATAGTAGGAGTAAATTTTATTTTTTCTTCTATATTTAATAAGCTTAAAAACTGATTATAGAATAAATCCTTTTGTTTATGTTCACCATTAATATTTAATAAATCTGCAAGAAATGGAGAATGTGTTCTTGTTTCGTCCTTGTAAATATTTTTAAGTAACCAAAATATATTGTATGTAGAAGCAACTTGCTTTTCATAATTAGCAATAGTCGAATTAATACTTTCAAAACCATGGATTAATTGTTTATAAGTTTCTTTTTTTGAAATTATTTTTTGTTTAGTTACGTGCAGATTATAATCTTTATACTTTTCAAAAAAAGCAATTAATTGAGATGTCGTTTCCATTAGTTTCGTTTTTATTAGCATTACCGCTAACTAGTTTATAACTTTTTTAAATCCTATTAAAATCAACTATATTAATAACGTCAATTCTATTCCCTTTTCATCAAATAAAGAAAATTAAAGTACAAATAAACAAAAAAAAATATAACAATAATAATTTTTTCTTAATAATTTCCCATTATTCAGAAAATGAAAGTGCCTTGCAAAATATGGCAATTAATCCCCTTGCTCCAAAAATATTGTCAGGCAAGGGTAATAATAGGTTCGGAACGTGCAATAATAGGTTCCCCAACGTGCAATAATAGGTTTCCCAACGTGTAATAATAGGTTCGGAACGTGCAATAATAGGTTCCCCAACGTGTAATAATAGGTTCCCCAACGTGTAATTTATTTATTTAATATAACATCAAAAAAATTAATAATTTTATAATGTTTTTTTATGCTTCTCCATATCCTTATACATTTTCAATTATTTTTATTTCCTCTTCATTTAGTCCGTATAGCTGATATACTAATTGGTCTATTTGGTTTTCAAGGTTTGATGTGTCGGTGGTTGGGTTTTTAGTTTTTTCGTTAATTATTTCCAATACTAAATCAGAATGTAATTTTATAGTATCTGTATCGGGTTGTTTTATAGGTAGATTTTCTATTGGTTCTTTTTTAATTTTAGGAAACGTAGCTTTATTATCATAATGTTTTTTTGACCAATAAAACTGAAATAATTTTGAATTTATAAGTGAGAGTATAAATCTAAGAAACGGAACATTATCTTTATGTAAGAATATATTGTAAATAGTATTAAGAGTTATTAAATTTGGTTCAATAATAGTTCCTTCAGGATACATACCTATTTGTCTTACAACAATTCTGTTTTTACTATAAACGTTAGGGTCTCCGCCACTCTTTATAGATTCTTTTTTGAAGTGAACAAATTCAGTATTAGATTCAAGTTTATATCGTTTAACATTAGCACCATCAATAACTGGCAAGTAGTTTTCATCAATCTTTGTTTTGTTTACAAATTTTTTTCTATCAAAAGTCTGTACTCCAAAATAGGATTGCCCATAATAACTGAAAGGTTTTGTATTTGATTCGATTTTTGTAAGTATTTTTCTATGTTCTGTATCAATATCTAATTCAAGCTCAAAATTACCTTTTTTAAATTCATCTTGAAAATGACTTATTTTATCAGTATTAAGTAAGTTTAATATTTTTTTTCGATAAGCAGAGAATACAAATTTGTTATTCCTATTTGCATTATTGTTTTTAGATAGCATTAGAATTAATGTATCAACAGAGGCATCATCAAATACTTGTGTGTAAAAATTAATTATCTCTATTATAGAATTTGAAAGAATTAAATGACGAAGTTGTTTTGAATGTTTGTTTTTTAAGAATGTATTAGGAGTTATGTAGCATAGTATAGCATTGTCTTTTAGTAATTTAATTCCTAATTCGTAAAATAGTGTATATGTGTCAATTTTGTATGTTGCAGTTGTGAAATTTTGACTATAGTAATTAAAAATGTCTTGGTCTCCTAAAGATTGAACAAGAATATACGGCGGATTCCCTATTATTACATCGAAGCCTATGAAGTCTCCTTCTTGGTTTAATACTTCGGGGAATTCGAATCTCCATTCGAAAGCGTTTTCAAATATCTTATTGTTTTTTATTTCTTCTATTTCGGTTTCTAATTTTTGTATTTCTTCGCTTAGTTGTTTTACTTTTTTGTTCCATTCGTCCTTTTCTTTTTTGTTCATTTCGAAAAGTTGTTGTTGGTTGGTTAGTTTGAATAGTTCGCCCGATATTTTGTCTCGTTTTTTTACCTTTGGGTCGTTTAGAGATATTTCGCTTCTAAATTCTGACTTTATGGAATCAATCAGCCTTTCCATTTCTCTTTTTTGCTCTTTGGTTTTGGCGTTGCGATATGTGTTTACGGCTATTCGGTAGCTTTCAATATTCCATTTACTTTTCTTTAGTAGGGTTTTTATATCAGTGTCGAGTGGGTATCGACTAATAAGGGAGTTTCCGCATTTTATGTTTATGTCGATATTAGGGAGTGTTTCGAGTTCGATTGAGACGCGATTAATCACATCTGTACTATTATCGCGATAATAGGCATTTTTTAGAAGTTCAATCCAGAGCCTCAAGCGACATATCTTTACTGAGTTGGTGTTGATGTCCACGCCAAATAAGCAATTTTCAATGATGGTTTGTTTTTCGTGGAATAGCGTTTCTTGTATTCTTTGGCTTTCCTTGTTGTTAGGGTGATATTCAAACAGTTTGCCATCTTCATCTGTTATAACAAGTTCGTCATTTACAACTTCTACATGATATTCTTTTAGACGCTTTCCATCTCTATCCTGTAAGATTTTTAAATCGCTTTTGATGGCAATTATTTCGTTAAGAGCGGAGACAAGGAAATGCCCAGAACCTACCGCAGGGTCGCAAATCTTTATGCTATTTACTATATCGTTTGCTTCTTTGCGGTCTTCGATTTTGTCGTAAAGCTCGTCTATATTGTTGCAGTTCCAATTTTTTGTTTCATTGAATTTTTGAATGATGGCTTTGCGTATGGTTTCCCTGCACATATACATTGTTATAAATCCAGGGGTGAAGAACGAGCCGTCTTTGTATCCGTTTATCTTTTCGAATATCAAACCGAGTACAGAGGCGTTAATTAGGGTTTTGTTATCTTCTTGAATTTCTTCAGAGCCTTCGCTTGCGAAGTCGTAAGAGTTGAGAAACTCAAACAAATACTCCAAAGGGTTTAAACTACTAGTTAACTTTTTGCCTTGCTCGTTTTTTAATACAGTGCTTGAAATGATTGGTATCTGCTTATCGCCTTTCAGGTTGCTGATGAAAAGGGTTTCCTGCTCAAGGTTTGTTGGCTCAAAAAGAGAACTGTTTAAATAAGGAACTTTTTCAAAAGCTTTTCTTACATCATCATTACGTTCGCTATATTTACGAGCTAAGACCTGAAAAAACAAACTGTTTAGGTCGTCGTAGTTCTTTATTTTGTCAATATTAAGAAATGAATAGGATTTATCGCCTTTATGGTAAGATATTAGTTGAGCCTCAAGCAGTTTTAAAAATAGGATACGGTTTATCCATGTGATGCTCAATTCGAGAGCCACATTGAATAAGCGTTCTGGAGTTGTTACACCATATTGACTGGGTTTTTCGATACGGCTCAATTTGTCGAGGCTGTCTAACTGTATGATTGCTTCTTCAAGAATAGTTCCAGAATTACGTTCGCCTTCTTTATTTCGTCCTATGAGTTTTTTGCTTCCTTCTTTGGTTTCAGTCAAACCTATAATGTGGAGCAACTCGCTGTAAAACCTTTTGTCGAGACTGTTACTGTC
>MEOD01000026.1:427-1888 GCA_001768555.1 Bacteroidetes bacterium GWF2_29_10 | reverse complement strand
AATCAACTTATTATCGTCTGCTTTGTCGGCATTTCTTAAAGGCGTTTGATAGTCCTGAATATTGAAGTAAGTAAATTCAATTTCTGTGGTAATGTTTGCTATAAAAGGTTCGGCAATTTGTTTGTAGAAAAAGTCAGTACGAGTATCAGCCAAACGTCCTCCTTCAAAATCGTTGAATTGTTTTACAAGGTCTTTGTTTTGAGCAAAAAGTCTATCGAAAAGGATAGCGTCGAAAATGAACCATTCGTTAATATTGGTAACAACAAGATGTTTTAATTCAATATTTTTGTGTGTAATCCTTTCACGGAGGTAGTACAACAGCATTTCGTGTAAAGCCTTAGCGTTAATATTTGTTTTGCTAATCATTTCAGCTTTGTTATTAGGCTTTTTTGCTTCAATAATTACTCCTACAGAGCTTTTAGCATCGTTTGCGTTGTGAATAACGAGGTCGTTGCGTCCTTTAGTGTTTATGAAATGGTTTGGGCTGTAGTATGTGTTTTTCAGGAAGTCGGATATAAGGTTTTTATGAAATTCTTCTGTTTCTGTGTCGTTAATTCTGTCGAGGAGATTAATGAGATTGGTTTTGAAACCTTCAATTTCTATTCTGTTTGGTTTTACTTTTAGAAAGGCTTTGTTAAGAGCCTTGCGAGGTTTCAATTCTTTTAGTTCCATTTATGTTTACTTGAAATTGTTTTTTTTATCATTAAAAAAATAAATACAAACTTAAATAAAATAATTAAATATGAAAGAAAAAAGAGGAAAGATTTAAATTCTTAGATGTATAGAATGATCTTGTCAGCAAATACTATTAATCTGGATTTTTCATTATAAAAAACATAATGGATAATTTGGGTTTAATCGGGGACACCTGCGGTGTTTAATGTGTTTGTGTTATTTATTTTGCTACAATAATTTCACACCTACGGTGTTTAATGTGTTTGGGTTATTTGTTTTGCTACAATAATTTCACACCTACGGTGTTTAGGATATTTAATTATTGTGGGTATTATGATAGCGTTTAGGTATTACTAAGATGTTAAACCCAGATTAGTCATTATAAAAAACATAATGGAACAATTAATGGCGTCTCTTGTTCTTCGATCATCCTGATGTCAGAAGGGATTTTAGTGTCGCCACTTCGTGGCTTGGATGTATATGGTGTTTGCTTGCCACCCGCTTCGCAGGTGGTTACTAAGATGTCGCCACTTCGTGGCTTGGATGTATATGGTGTTTGCTTGCCACCCGCTAACGCAGGTGGTTACTAAGATGTCGCCACTTCGTGGCTTGGATGTGTGGGACATGATAAATAAAATACCCCATCCTTCGGACACCCCTATATCAGATGGGAATTGCGTCACATTGGCAATTGGATTATGTGATTGCAAAGGGCCTATTCGATACGCCCCTACGGATGTAATCACCCGCTTAGCAGGTGGTTACTAAGATGTCGCCACTTCGTGG
>MEOD01000026.1:0-397 GCA_001768555.1 Bacteroidetes bacterium GWF2_29_10 | reverse complement strand
TTAACTGGAGTTTGATGTGAGCGAAATGATAATTGACGTTAGCTAAATTAAGTTTGAAATGAGCGAATTGATAATTGTGAATACTATCTTTAATTATCCCATCGGGATAAAAGGTTTGTAGAACAAAACGATTACATTGCTCTAATCTTCGACCCCGTCGGGGTCGCACATGAATATATATCAATCTTTTCTACAAACGTTTGATACCTTCGGCATCATTATTATTATTATTCATATGTCGCCACTTCGTGGCTTGGATGTACATGGTGTTTGCTTGCCACCCGCTTCGCAGGTGGTTCTACAGTAATGTCATCCCTCTGGGATTTGAAATGAGAGAGTGTTTTGTTATCAAAAAAAGTTATAATGACTAATTTGGGGTTTAATTAACTGGAGTTTG
>MEOD01000025.1 GCA_001768555.1 Bacteroidetes bacterium GWF2_29_10 | reverse complement strand
TTTTGACAAATCATTAACAAAATCTAAAAAATTATTGAGATTTAATAACGAAATTATTAAATCAAGATTATTGCAACGGTCTCATTTTATATATTAATGATATAGAAACGACTCCACTAATTAGAATTTGCTAGGTTGGCATTATCAAAAAGATAAAAGATCGTATTTCATCTAGTAAATGTGGATAAATAAGCATATTTTATAACAAAATAAAATTAAAGATTTCTCCACACCATCACTAATTATCAAAACACTATAAATCAATCAATTACAAAAAAAACATTTAACTTGCTAATTTTCATTGCGTTACATGCTATTACTTCGCCTTTACTTCACCCTTACTTCACCCTAAAGTTACCATAACCCTACCTCGCTTATTAAAACACTGACAATAAGTATAATATATAAATATAGCAAAACATAACACATGCCTGTCTAAGACTATTTTTTGTGTAAACCTATTTTAGGACGATACACCTTATATAGTACCTTTATAGTACCTTTCATGTACCTTTCATGTACCTTTCATGTACCTTTCATGTACAGTAATAGAATTTTTATGCTAATAATCAGTTGTTTGCACAATTAAATGAAAATCAATCTCATACAACTTTTTGAGTATCTTGTAATGTACTCAAAAGCTATCTAAATAGCTAAGTAATTGATTGTCAATATTAATAATTTATTACAAAAAAATATGAATATATCAAGTTGTTATAATTAAAATCGTTGTAATGCAAAAAATTAAAAATAATAAATTTAAATAACTATCAAACAACTTTTTATATTCAATCATTTTACATATTTGTAGCATGGATTCAGAAATACCACCCAAAATAGTATGCACACATAGCAATAATCATTAATAAATTGATTAAATTTTGATTAATCAATAGCAAAATATAAAAAAATATTGAAATTTAATAACAAATTTGTTAAATTGTGCTTTTACAATATTCTCATTTTGTTTTGAAATAATATTTTTTTCTTGAAGAATTGTTCTTATAGAGCTTTATATAATTACAATTTACAACTTTTATAGAAACATTCTAAGCACAAATTTCTAAAATTGAATAAATATAAAAATAACCAAATTTATAAAATTAAAATGATGTAGTAGCTGTTTATAAATTAAATTTATTTTAAATTAGGATTCTTTTATAAAAAAATATTTTTATTTTTGCGAAAATATTAACTAAATAGGCTTGTCTTATGTTGTTTAATTCATTTGATTTTTTATTATTTTTTCCAATAGTAACTTTTCTATTTTTTGTATTACCTCATAAATTTCGTTGGCTAATGCTTCTTGCTGCAAGTTGCACATTTTACATGTTTTTTATATGGTATTATATTTTTATTTTAGGTATAACTATTACAATTGATTATATTTCGGGTATTTGGATAGAGAAAACAGTTAATCCTCGTAAAAAGAAATTATTTCTTACCTTGAGTATAATAAGTACAAGTCTTGTGTTGATTATTTTTAAATATTTTAATTTTTTTATAACAAATGTTAATGATATTGCAAACATGATTGGATGGAATTATTCCATTTCAGCCCTGCAATTAATTTTACCTATAGGCTTATCTTTTCATACTTTTCAAAGCTTAAGCTATGTTATAGAAGTATATAGAGGTAAGCAGAAAGCAGAAAAAAACTTTGGCATTTTTTCTCTTTATGTTATGTTTTATCCTCAATTAGTTGCGGGTCCAATAGAAAGGCCTCAAAATCTTTTACATCAGTTTCATAATGTTCATAAATTTAATTTTGATGATGTTTCAATTGGTTTAAAACAAATGCTTTGGGGTTTTTTTATGAAGCTTGTAGTTGCAGACAGGGCTTCGATTTATGTAAATGCAGTTTATAATAATTCCGATAATCACAATGGATCAACTTTTATTGTTGCTACGTTATTTTTTGCTTTTCAGATTTATTGTGATTTTGCAGGATATTCAAATATAGCAATAGGTAGTGCTCGAGTTATGGGTTTTAAGCTAATGCAAAACTTTGATAGGCCATATATGTCAAAAACTATTTCTGAATTTTGGAAAAGATGGCATATTTCTTTATCTACATGGTTTAGAGATTATTTATATATTTCTTTGGGAGGGAATAGAGTTTCTTCATTTAAAAGATATTTTAATCTTTTTATAACATTTGTTGTTAGTGGTTTCTGGCACGGAGCAAGTTGGACTTTTGTAATATGGGGTGGATTAAATGGTTTTTATCTTATCTTGGGAATATTTAAAAATAGGTTTTTCGAGAAATTAAACATTTTAAATAAGGATAGTGCTTTCAATAAGTTTACATCGATAGTTACGACATTTGTTTTGGTTTGTATTACATGGGTTTTTTTTCGGGCTAATACTACAACAGAAGCTTTTGATATTATAAAAAAAATATTTTCTCCATCGGGAAAAGTATTTCTTCCAAATGGGCCCGATATAACGGCTCCAATATATGCTTTTTTTGCGATATGTCTATTGATTGCAATTGAAATAAAACATGAGTTTTTTGATGATAAGTTTACAATTTTTAATAATAAATTGGAAGTAGTAAGACTATTTGCTTATGTATCGCTTATTCTATTTATTTTGATGTTTGGTGTTTTTGATGGAGGACAGTTTATTTATTTCCAATTTTAATAATTAAGGAGAGAAAATATGGAGTATAGAAGATTTTTTATTCAATTGGTAAAATTTATTATTATTCTGATTGTGTTTGATATAGTAATAGGGTTGAGTATGCGGCACTTATTTTTTAGTCAAACTTCTGGGAAGTATTATAGAATTAGTTACCCATTAGAAAAGACAACAGATAGTTTAATTATTTTTGGAAGTTCTCGAGCTAATAGGCATTATTCTCCTAGTATTTTAACAAAAGAAACAGGAGTGTCGTGTTATAATGCCGGTATGCAAGGTAAAAATATAGTGTTTACAGATGCTATTCAAAAAGTTATTCTTACAAGACATAAACCAAAGATGATTATCTTAGATATTAATCCTCATGAACTTCTAGAGAATCCTGTTCAATATGATAAGTTAGGGGATTTAATTCCTTATTATTTTAAATACGAAGAGCTTTTAAGGCCATATATTAACAAAAAGAGCAAATATGAAAACATTAAATTGTTATCTATAACATATCAATATAATTCTACAATTCTCCATATTTTGAAATATAAGTTTTTGCCACAAAAAGATGATAATGGATATCTGCCAGTGAAAGGAACAAATATTAAAATAGGGAAAGAAGAATTAAAAGAATCAAAGAATCAATCAGTAAAAAATATTGATAATTATTTTGCAGAATCATTAGAATCATTTATTAAAAGAAGCAAAGATTTGAAAATTCCTATAATTTTAGTTGTTTCTCCAATGTATAAAAGCAATTTAAAAAATGATGACAAATCATTTAATTTAATAAAAAAAATTGCAAATAAATATAATGTTCAAATTCTTAATTATTTAAATTCTCCTGAATTTGATAACCCGGAATTATTTTTTGATGCATTACATTTAAATAATGTTGGTTCAAAAAAGTTTTCCGAAAAATTTGCACAAGATCTTAAAAATATTTTTTTAATTAAAGATAATATAACTGCAGAATAATTGCCAGAATCATGACGCAAAATCCTACACACAATTAAATTATTTAAAAGGTTATTGTAATTTGGTTAATTATTTTTTGTATTATTGTGGTGTATTTTTTTTAGTTTAAATATCATATTCAGTAGATTAAATTCATATTTGTATAATCGTAAAATAGTATATTATGAATTATAAATTATCAGACATTATTGATATAGAAAAAACCTATACTTTACTAAATAGTTTCTATACATTAACAGGATTTACTACAGCAATTCTTGATATTGATGGTAATTTAATTTATACAAAAGATAAAGAGATTCTTGGTGCTGGTTGGCAAAAAATATGCCTTAATTTTCATCGAAAACATCCTGAAACCAACAAAAAATGTATTGAAAGCGACACAACTCTTTCAACTATTATGGGTGTGGGCAAAAACTATGCTTGTTATAAGTGTCACCAAGGGATGATTGATGCGGCTGTCCCTATAATTATAAAAGGAAAACATTTTGGGAATCTTTTTGCTGGGCAGTTTTTATTTGAGGCTCCTAATATTGATTTTTTTATTCAACAAGCTAATAAATATGGTTTTGATGAAAAAGAATATATTGAGGCATTATTAGAAGTGCCTATTTTTTCTGAAGAGAAAGTTAAGTTAGCAATGAATTTTCTATCAAGCTTAGCAGAATATATAGGAGAAAGTGGAATAAAACAATTAGACTTATTGGAAAAGAACAGAGAGTACAAAATATTAAATGACAATTACCTTTCTCAAAATGAAGAATATATTTCTCTTAATGAAGAGTATTTAGCTCAAAATGACGATTTAAAAAAAGCTATTGACAAAATAGAATTAAGTGAGAAAAAATATAGTCAGTTATTTAGAAAAATGACAAATGGTTTTGCATTACATAAAATAATATTGGACAAAAAAGGCAAGCCTTTAGATTATGTTTTTCTTGAAGTTAATAGTGCTTATGAGCAATTAACTGGATTAAAAATTGAAAATATTATAGGAAAAACAGTTAGGCAAATTATTCCAGAAATAGAACAATTTTGGATAGATACTTATGGTCAAGTTGCATTAACTGGAGAAAATATATCTTTTGAGCAATATTCTAAACCTCTAAATAGTTTTTTTAGTATTGTTGCTTATTCTCCAGAGAGGTTTAAATTTTGTGTGATTGTTGAAAATATTACAGAAAGAAAACAATTAGAATTAGAAGTTGCAGCTCAAAATGAAGAGCTCTCTTCTACAAATGAAGAAGTGCATGCTGCAAATGAACAATTATTTGTTACCAATAAAGAGCTAGAACATTCAATAAGAAAACTCGAAGAGAGTGAATGTAAATATAAAGGACTATTAGAGAGATTGCCAAACATTGTAATGCTTCTTAATTTAAAAGGCAATATAGTTTATGTTTCTTCTTCAATAAAACCAATTTTAGGATTTGAACAAAGTGAAATTATTGGGAAAAAAATAAATGTTTTAATAAGCAAGAAAGAAGATATAAAACTATTTAGAAATATAATAAAAAATGCATCAAATGGTTTTCCTTTAGAAACAATAAACATATATCAATCAAAGAAGGATGGAAGCGAGATATTGGTTGAGTTAATATTTATTCCAATATTTGAAAACAACAAAATTAATGGAGTACAAGTAATTGCAACAGATATTACCGAAAAATTAAAAATAGAAAAACTTGAACGGGAAAAAATAATGCTTGATAATATTGCTAAATCAAAACAGCAATTTCTTGCAAATATGAGCCATGAAATTAGAACTCCAATGACAGGAATATTAGGTATAACAGAAATACTAAAACAAACAACAAAGCTAGATGAACAACAAAATTTTTATACCGACATAATCCTTTCATCATCTGAATCTCTATTAAATATATTAAATGACATTTTGGATTTATCAAAAATTGAAGCTAACAAAATGGAATTACAACCATTATGGTTTGACTTTACTAAAAATATTAACACAATAAAAAATCTCTTCTCTGCTTTAACAACGAAAAAGGGAATATATTTTGACGTGCAAATTGCTTCAAATTTTCCATCTAAGATATTTGCTGACAAAAATAGACTGAATCAGATAATAACAAACTTTGTAAGCAATGCAGTGAAGTTTACAGAGAAAGGAACTGTTAAATTATGTGTAGATATTTTAGATAATAAAAATAGTGGTGTTTTAAATAAAAGTAATCTCGTAAATATCATAGTAAAGGTTATTGATACAGGAATTGGAATAAGTGAATCTTTTCAGGAAAAAATATTTGAAAGTTTTACTCAGGCAGACATATCAAAAACAAAAACTTTTGAAGGGACTGGACTTGGACTTACAATTTCAAAGAAATTTATAGAATTGATGGGGGGAGAAATAGGATTAAAAAGCAAATTAGGAAATGGCAGTGAGTTTTGGTTCTCTTTTTGTGTGCCTTTTGAATACGAAGAATTTAATATAAATACAGAAGAACAAATAGAACAAAAAATACAATTTGGATTTAATGTATTATATGCCGAAGATAAGTTAACAAATCAAATGGTTGTAGAATTAATGTTGAAAAACTTAGGTTGCTCTGTTGATATTGCAAATAATGGCTTGCAGGCAGTCGAAATGGCTTTAAAAAAGAAATATGACATTATATTTCTTGACATCATGATGCCTATTATGGACGGAGTAGAAGCATTTAAAGAATTACAGAAAAAAATAAAAAAAGAAGAAATGCCATACATAATATGCATTACTGCAGGGACAATGGAAGGGTCTGCCGAATATTATATACAACTTGGGATGGATGATTATCTAAGTAAACCTTTTAAGATAAATGACATTATAAAAAAAATTACTCCTCTAATATATCGTCAAAAAAATCAACATATTGATTAACTATTTTCTCCCAAGTATAGTTATTGGTAATTCTTGTTCTAGATTTTTCTCTATAAGAAACTAATTTTGCTGTATTCTTTTCCGTATTTTCTATAATTAAAGTAAGAGCACCCTCTTCTTGCTTAAATAAAAAACCGTAATTATCATTATCAAGCATTTCTCTACTAAAAACAGTATCTATTGCTATAATTCCACATCCATAAGCAAGAGCCTTTAACATTGTGGGATTCGTGCCACCAAAAGCATGACCATGAAAATACGCAAAACAATTATGATACAGCTCTGCAAGCTCGTCCTGATTAGTAACATATCCCGTAAAAACTAATCTATCATCATTTATAGACTTAATGTTTGATGCATATTTATCATTATAAGGGACATCGCCCACTATAACTAATTTTTTTGCTGTATTAGACTTTGTAAATTCATTAACAATAAAATCCGCATTATTATCTGGAATTAAACGGCCAACAATTAAATAATATTCATGCTTTTCGATGTTCCATTTAGAAATTAATTCTGGATTTTTTGAATACCTAATATTGGCACCATAAGCAATAACAGCAGAATCAGCATTAAATAATTGTTTGTATATTTTTTCCATTTCGTAAGAGTCTGTTATGATATAATCAAAAAAACGAACAGACAGACGTGATGCAAGGTAGAAATATTTTGAGCCTAAGCCTTTCCATTTGGGACGCAACCATTCTAATCCATCTACATTTATCGCTGTTTTTTTTCCAAATAATTTTGTAAATATTCCAAAAGGTCCATTTGCCGAATTAACTACAAGAATTACATCATATTTTTTAAAACAAGCATGTATTATTGATTGAAAAGAATGAACAAATTGACTTAAAGTCTTCTTTTCTATCGTATTTATATATACTAAATTAACCCCATTTACTTCTTTTGGATATGATTTAAATAAATTCTTATGACAATAAACTGTTATCTCATAATTTCGTTTTACCAACCTCTCCGATAGTTCTTTTACAAATGTTTCGTATCCACTATATACATAAGGATAACCCCTAGATCCTATAATTGCAATTTTTATTTTATTTTCACTCATTTTTGTTTTATACTTCTTTGGATATATGCCGCTTGTTTTAATAAAAACTCTCCCCCTTTTGACAAATGAGTGGCGTTATACTTAAATATTTTGCCTTCATCGTCAATAATAATATTTGTTGGAAAAGTTTTAACATTATAATCTTCTAATATTTTTTTATTTGTTGTATTGTTGGCTATTAAATTATACCATTCAAAATTTTCATTTAATAGATATTTTTTTAGCATTTTATCATCATTGTCTGCAAAAATAGTAATAAAAACTATACTGTTGTTATACTTCTTATATGCATCTTTTATAATTTCTATTTCTTCTAGGCATGGTATATATGATTTTTTAAGAAATGTAATAAAAACAAACTTTCCCTTTAAATCTGATAATTTTACTAATTCTTTAGTATTATCATTTATTTCAAAATCTGGGGCTATAGTTTCTTCTTTTAGTGTATTTATTTTTTTTATAATATTTTTCGCAATTAACTTGTGTTCTTCAAACTGTGCACTATCTTTTATATATTCTAACAAATTAATTATTACAGATTGTTCAAAGCATCTTTTATAATAACATTCATACAAGTTCTTTAAAATTACTAATTCTTTTACTCTTTCATTTGGAATTATAACTGTATCATCTATAATTTTTGCCAATTCTTTATAAGTACAATTATTATTTATCAAGCTAATTATTGTGTCTTCTTTTTTATTTGCTATTAAATATTTAGTATATAAATTAGAGAAAAAGTCCATATATTCTACATTATCATATAATAATGGCTGACTTTTTATGTATTCTTTAACTAATGTTTTTTCGCTTTTAACTTGTATATACTGTTCCATTGCAGCGACCCTATACTTTACATAATTGTTAAAATATAGATTATTACTTTCTGGGAATTGTTCTTTTATTAAGATTCTAAATGTATCCGCAAGCGAATAATTTCTATAACGTAAATTTTTATAATTAGCAGATAGAAAATAATTATAAAAATCATTAAACTTTTGAATATTATTATGCAAACAACTTTTTAACGAATCTTCTAAATTAGTGCTGACATATACTTGACGCAAATTGTAGTTTATTTTATCATCAGTTACATCTGTATCTGGATTTTTTATAATAATACTGTATGTTGAATCAGGCTCTACATAAAACTCCGATTTAACATTACCTATACTGAAATAAACCAAATTACTTTGTTTTACATTTAAAATAAGTTTGAAATAACCATTACTATCTATACGTTCCGTACATAACACACTATCAATAGGAGTTATAAAATCAACATAACATTTTATTGCAATGTATTCTGATTTAAAATATGGAGCATATCCATTAATAATTACATTTTGAGCATTTAAAATGTTTATTAAAAAAGTTAGAGAAAAAATAAAGAAGACTTTTTTTTGCAGCATCTGTATATTTTTAAAATGCTAAATTAGTAAAAAATAAAATTCAAGGTAATATTTTTTATAACTATCCTCCTTTTGATCATAAACCCCAATTTCCCATTAGAAATTATTAACATGAAGCTTTTTTACTATTTTAAAACTATCATACGACAGATATAGAGCATACATGTAGCATTAGATGCGTTTTTAATATATTTTGTTGGGAATTTTTAAATAAAAGAAGATTTTTTTAATAATAATTTTGTTATTATTACAATTCTTTTTAATTTTGCAGTCGAATTTAAAAAAAAGTATGTAAAATGGCAAAAAAGAGTAAAGAAGCAAGAGTGCAAATAATACTTGAATGTACAGAGCATAAAACAAGTGGTTTACCTGGTACATCGCGTTATATTTCTACAAAAAATAGAAAAAATACACCAGAAAGACTTGAAATAAAAAAGTATAATCCTATTTTAAAGAGATACACTATACACAAAGAAATTAAATAATATAATAAAATGGCAAAGAAAGTTGTTGCAACATTAAAATCCGATTCTGGTAAAGATTATGTAAAAGTAATTAAGATGGTTAATTCACCAAAAACAGGTGCTTATTGTTTTAAAGAAGAAATCTTGCACAAAGATTTAGTAAAAGATTTTTTTGACAAAAAATAAAAGATAAAAAAAATAAAGAAAATAAGCTCTTTCCTAAAGATATTTAAGGGAAGGGCTTATTTTCTTTATTGATATATTAAAAAAAGAGTTGTTTTCGACATGATTTTAAATTAAAAGAAATAAGACAAAAACACTATGGGTTTATTTAGTTTTTTTTCTAGGGATAAAAAAGAGAGTTTAGATAAGGGTTTAGAAAAAACCAAGACTGGTGTTTTATCTAAGATTGCCAAAATTATTGTTGGTAAATCAAAAGTTGATAGCGATGTTTTAGATAATTTAGAGGAGATCCTTATAGGTTCAGACGTTGGTGTCGAAACTACAATAAAAATTATAAAACGCATAGAAGACAGAGTTGCTAAAGATAAGTTTTTAGGCACATCAGAGCTTAATAATATTTTAAAAGAAGAGATCGCAAGTTTACTAACAGAAAATAATAATAATGATAGCACAGAAATATCTTTTCCTAAATTAGATGTTCCTTATGTAATTATGGTTGTTGGTGTTAATGGCGTTGGGAAAACAACTACGATTGGAAAGTTAGCAAATCAAATAAAGAAATCTGGACGTAGTGTTGTTATTGGCGCATCAGATACATTTAGAGCCGCTGCCGTTGATCAACTAACAATTTGGGCTAATAGAGTTAATGTTCCTATAGTGTCTCAAGGCATGGGTGCAGATCCCGCATCAGTTGCTTTTGATACAGTGACATCTGCTATTTCAAAAGGAACAGATGTTGTTATTATTGACACAGCGGGAAGATTGCATAACAAAGTAAACTTAATGAATGAGTTAAGTAAAATAAAAAAAGTAATGCAAAAGGTTATTCCAGATGCTCCTCATGAAATATTATTAGTTTTAGATGCTTCTACTGGTCAAAATGCAATAGAGCAAGCAAAACAATTTATAAAAGCTACAGAAGTAAACGCATTAGCACTAACCAAATTAGATGGAACTGCAAAAGGAGGAGTTGTTATAGGAATTTCGGATCAATTTAAAATACCTATAAAATATATAGGCATAGGTGAAGGTATTGATGACTTGCAAGTTTTCAATAGACTTGAATTTGTGGACTCTTTATTCAAAAGCAATTAATGCCAAAAAAAATAAATTTTATAACTTTAGGTTGTTCAAAAAATAAAGTTGATTCAGAATATTTATTGAAACAATTTGAATGCAATGGATATTTTGTTGACTTTGAAAATTATACAGACGATTTTGATATTGTAATAATAAATACTTGTGGTTTTATTCTTGATGCAAAAGAAGAATCAATCAATACGATTATTTCTTTTATAAAAGAAAAACAAAAGGGGAAATTATCTTCTATAATAGTTTTTGGATGCTTAATAGAAAGATATAAAGAAGAATTGACAAACGAATTGCCTGAAGTAGATGCTTTCTTTGGAATAAATTCTCATAAACAAATTCTTCAGTTTTTAGACTCAAAATATAATATTGAATACGAAAATAAAAGAATAATAACAACCCCATCTCATTATTCGTATTTAAAAATATCTGAAGGTTGCAATCGAAGATGTTCTTTTTGTGCAATACCAATAATTAGAGGACGATTAGTGTCTAAAAATGTAGAGGATTTGTTAGAAGAAGCAAAATACCTTTCTCAAAAAGGAGTAAAAGAATTAATTCTAATAGCACAGGACTTAACAACTTATGGTACGGATTTATATAAAAAAAATAAGCTTGATTATTTACTAAATAAGTTGTCAGACATAAATGATATAGAATGGATTAGACTTCATTATGCTTATCCTGCAGGTTTCCCAATAAATATACTAAATACAATAAATTCTAACGAAAAGTTTTGCAAATATATTGATATTCCAATCCAGCATATAAGTGACCATGTTTTAAAGTCAATGAAAAGGGGCATATCTAAAGAAAAAACAAAAGAATTATTATACACTATTAGAGAAAAAGTTTCAAATGTAGCTATACGAACAACATTAATTACTGGATATCCAAATGAAACGGAAGAAAATTTCGCAGAGTTATATGACTTTGTAAAAGAATTTCGTTTTGAACGATTAGGCGTTTTTGGATATTCCGCAGAGGAAGGTACTGCAGCTTACAATATTAAACAAATAAATTCTAAAAGAATAATAAACAGCAGAATCCAAAAAATAATGAAAATACAAGAAAAAATATCTGCTGAGGTAAACAAACAACACTTAAATAAAAAGGTAAAATTGATTATTGACTCAAAAGAAGAAAATTACTACATAGGCAGGACACAATTTGACTCACCAGAAATAGACAATGAAGTTTTTGTGAAAACAAAAAAACATCTAAATGTAGGTCAGTTCTATGATGCTTTTATTTATGATTCAGGTAATTTTGAATTATTTGCAAAAGTTTAAATAAATTATATTTGTTGTTAAGTTTAAATAAAATGCAATTTCTTTGTAGTAATAAAAATTTTATAATAATTTTGGAAAACAAACAAGTTTTGTTGATTAATAAGTTAAATAAAAGAGGTAATGGAAACATTAAAAATAATTATTGGAGATTTTGCAAGTAATTGGTTTATAAACACAGGTATTAATCAATCATTAGCTTTATTTTTAAAAGATGCCTTAGTTATTGCATTAACATTAATAATAGCTATTATTTCTAATTATATAGTTAAAAAGGTTATTATTAGAGTATTGAAAAAGGTTGTAAAGAATACTACTAATACGTATGATGATATATTTTTACAAAAAAAAGTTTTTCATAGGTTATCACATCTAGCCCCAATATTGATTATTTATTTTTTCTCGGTAATTGGATTTTCAGATAATGATAGCTTAATTTTAATAATTCAAGGTATTTCAAAAATATATTTAATAGTTGTCATTGTTATAACTATTGATGCTTTTCTTAATGCAATACACGAAATTTATTTAACATTTGAAGTATCAAAGTATAAAACTATTAAGGGATACATTCAAATAATAAAAATAATAATTAATTTTATCGCAGGAATAATAATATTATCCATTCTTTTAAACAAATCTCCAATGTATCTTATAGGAGGTTTAGGTGCTTTAACTGCCGTTATGATGATTGTTTTTAAAGATGTTTTGACTGGACTTGCAGCAAGCATACAATTATCAATCAATGACATGTTAAGACCAGGAGATTGGATTTCGATGAATAAGTATAATGTTGATGGAGATGTAATGGAGATAAACTTAACAACAGTAAAGGTTAAAAATTTTGATAATACCATCAGTAGTGTTCCAACGTACACACTCATTACAGAACCTTTTCAAAATTGGAGAGGCATGGTAAATGCAGGACGAAGGCGGATTAAGCGTTCGCTTTTTATTGATGTTAAGACAATCAAATTTTGTGATAATGATTTATACGAAAAATTAAAGAATACAGAGCGCACAAAAGAATTTTCAAGTCAAATAACCAATAGGATTGAAGCAGATAAGGATTTAACTAATTTAAAATTATTAATATATTATATTGAGTATTTCTTGAATAATAATAAAAATATAGATAAAGAAGCAATCATGTTTGTTAGAATGTTACAACCTAATGATTTTGGTCTTCCTTTAGAAATATATGCTTTTGCCAACACAATTGTTTGGAAAGAATATGAAATTATTCAAAATGATATTTTCGAGCATGTAATTGCTATTTGCAGTTTGTTTGAACTAAGTATTTACCAAAGACCTTCTGCAAACGAACAAACAAGATAACCACCACATATTTCTACTAATAAGGGTCAACATCAATAAAAATACGCAAAGGTTTATAATCATTAATTGTTAAAGTATTATTAATATAGTTTACTATTAATTGTTTAGTTTTTGTTATAGAAATATCTTTGTCAATTTTGACTAATATACATTTAATATACTCATTATTTATTTTAGAAATAATTGGTATTTCTGGTCCTAGTATTCGCTTATTTCCTAATGCGTCTTTAAGATTATCTGCAAGATATGATGCAGCTTTATGAAGTTTGTTAATATCCTTATGTTTGAATGTGATATTTATTAACCTATAAAAGGGGGGGTAGTTGTATGTTTCTCGTTTAAGGATTTCGTTATTATAAAAATTGATATAGTCGTTTTTAATAATTTGTTGTATTATTTGATTGTTTGGGCTTTTTGTTTGAATAATACTAATTCCCCTTTTTGTTCGACCAGAACGTCCTGTAACCTGTGTTATTAATTGAAAACTTCTTTCGTTAGCTCTAAAATCAGGAAAAGCTAACATACTGTCAGCATTAAGAACGCCAACTAAACTTACGTTGTCAAAGTCAAGTCCTTTACTAATCATCTGTGTTCCTATAAGAATATCTATTTTTTTCTCATCAAAATCAGATAATATTTTATGATAAGAGTTTTTGCTTCTAGTAGAATCTAAATCCATTCTTCCAATTTTTGCTTCAGGAAAAAATGTTGGCATTTCATCTTCTAATTTTTCAGTACCAAACCCTTTTAGTTTTAATTCAACAGAAGTGCATTCAGGACATTTTAAAGGAGGAGACGTTACATATCCACAATAATGACATTTAAATTGGTTTGTATTTTTATGATAAGTCATAATAACATCACATTGTCTGCAATGTAAAACCCAATTGCATATATCACATTCTAATTTAGGAGCATATCCTCGCCTGTTTTGAAAGAGAATTATTTGCTCTTTTGCTTTTAAAGCTTTTTGTATATGGTGAAAAAGCTTAAAAGTAAAATGAGATTTCATTGTGCCACTTTCTGTTTCTTCTTTAATATCTGCAATAAGTATTTCAGGTAGTTTTACATCATTGTATCTTTTTGATAATTCTACTATTGCATACTTATTTGCTTTAGCATTATAATAGGTCTCAATAGATGGGGTAGCCGAGCCGAGTAATGTTTTAGCAGTATATAGTTTTGCTAAATAAATAGCAGTATCACGTGCATTATATCTTGGAGCAGGATTATTTTGCTTGTACGAAGGGTCATGTTCTTCATCAACAATAATAAGCCCTAAATTATCAAAAGGCAAAAATATTGCAGAGCGAGCTCCAAGTATTATTTTATTAAACTTAAAGTGGGCGTTTTTTGTATTTTCTTTATTAACAACGCTGTGCCATATTTCTAATCTTTCATTTTCATTGAACTTAGAATGATATACACCTATGTCATTCCCAAAATACTTCTTAAGTCTAATTATTATTTGACTTGTTAGCGCTATTTCTGGAAGGAGATAAAGTACTTGTTTGTTTTGTTTTATTGTATCTTCTATAAGTTTTATATATATTTCTGTTTTCCCGCTACCTGTTATTCCATGAAGCAATACTACATCTTTTTCTTTAAACTTTTCATTAATTTGATTATATGCAGTATTCTGTATTTCTGATAATGTAAAATCAATTTGTTTATACTTTTCGTCTTTTTGATTTATTCGGGATACATTTATTATTTTTGTTTCAACAATACCTTTCTTCTTAAGAGTATTTAATGCCGTCTGATTACTATTACTATCCTTTAAAAGTTGCTGAAGATTTATATTATTCCCTGATACTTTATTTCTATTTTCATTATAAATTATATTCATAATTAGACTTAGCTGTTTTGGGGCTTTTTTTTCAAGATTTTCAAATAAATCCTTTAGCAAAGTTTGGTCACTTTTGTACTTTTCTGTTAGCTCAACTATCGTTTCTGTTTTTGGCTTATAGTTATCTATAATATTTTCTACGGTGTTAATAATATTTTTCTCTATAAGTTTTTTGATATATGGCATTGGGTTAATTATTCCAAGTATATCAGCTACATTTTTAATAGATAGTTCTCCTTTTATAGAAAGACCCTCCCAAATAAGATATTCTTTATCATCTAAATTTACGACATCCTGTTGATCTGCATATTTATTTAAAACAATTTTTGTTTCACTCGTTAGCTTTAGTGAAGATGGTAATGCCGCAGACATAACCTCTCCTAAAGTGCAAAGATAATAATCTGAAATCCATTGCCAGAATTTCAAATTAGCTTCTGTAACAAGAGGAAGATCATCTGTTACTGATAAAATATATTTTGCATCTCCCGTTTTTGGAGGATTTGTATGAATTTTTAATATTATTCCTGTGTATATCTTATGTTTCCCAAATTGAACTACAACACGCTTCCCAATGCAAACAAAATCATTAAGCATAAGAGGAACTCGATATGTATATGCTATTGGTGCAGCAATAGGGAGAATTATATCTGCAAATAATGTAAGTTGAGTCATTCTATAATTTAAAATAATATTCAAAGTTAAAATATTTATGGCTTTATAAAGAAATATATGTAAAAAAAGTTTCAGATAAATTATTAAAAATATGAATTTTATTTACATCAATGGAGAGGTAATTTTATTACAAGGTTTAGAATATTTGTATTTTTTAATAAATTTTTCTTTATGTATTTTTTTTATAATCAATATTTTAAATACATTTAATCAATATAAATAGAAAAAAACATAAAATATTTTTTGGAGGTATTATTTTTTGTTTTATCTTTGACGCAAAATTAATTGTTAAACTTAAACTAATTAAAAAATGAAAAAATTTTTATCTTTATCTATCGTTGCTTTATTTGCAATTGGATTCGTAGCTTGTAAAAAAGATCATACTTGTGCATGTACTTATACTTATGATTCATCTTATACAGGTGTTGAAGCTTCTACTTATGAATTTACAATTAAAGATACTAAGAAAAAAGCAACTGATGCTTGCGAAGCATTATCTTCTTCTTCTTCTTATTACAAATACAATTGCGTTATTAAATAAATTTCGTTATTTTGTATTAAAAAAAGACATTCATTTTTTTGAATGTCTTTTTTTTTATATTTTAGTTTATGAAAACAAAATTAGCATTATTTAAAAGTCCTGTTTTTTTAATATTTTTTATTATAAATTTTATTTTTGGACTAACTTTTTTATATTCTGGATATACTAAATTATATCCAATAGAACCATTTGAGTATATATTTATAGAAAATGGTATAGGAAATTGGATGACATCTCCCATAATGGCGAGGTTAGTTATCAGTTTTGAATTTTTATTAGGGTTTTTAATAATTATCAATTTCAAATTAAAGCGAATAACATACCTTTTAACATCAGGAATGCTATTATTTTTTACTATATATCTTGCTATTTATATACTTTTAAAAGGAAATGAAGGGAATTGTGGCTGTTTTGGACAAGCGATAGAAATGACTCCATTGGAAAGTATTTATAAGAATGCAGTAATGCTGATTATTCTTTTATTATTATATCTATTTTACAAGCCTGTAGAGTTTTTTAAAATAGATAAATGGGTTGTAATTTATATAATTATCATTTCTGTTATTATTCCTCACGTTATAAAACCTTTGGATATTTTTTATGATTATGAAATGGTCAAAATAGAAGGAAATAAAAAACTTAATCTAGATGTGTTGTATAATAGTAAAAATAAAAAAAACAAACCTCCAACATTTGAAGTTCGCAAAGGTAAAGTAATAGTTGCATTTATGAGTCTAACTTGCCCTCATTGCATTATGGCCGCAAATAAAATAAATTTACTAAAAAATGAAAATCCTGATTTTCCAATATATTACATACTGAATGGAGAAGAAAAAGAGAAAAAGCCTTTTTTTTCAAAAACGAAATATTCTAACATTCCTTATTTTTTATTTTTTGGTCAAGAATTTCTTATGTTAACCAATGCTGAACTTCCTAAAATATTTTTAGTTGAAGATTGTATTGTAAAATATATGCCTAATTATAAAGAATTAAATGAAACAGAAATAAAAAATTGGTTAAAAAAATAATATTGTAAATATGAAATTTATTTGTAAATTTATATTAAGCATCTTTGGGTGGAAAGTCAAACCATTTTCTTTTAAAGAATTAAACAAATTTATTATAATTTCAGCACCACATACAAGTAATTGGGATTTTATTATAGGACGAATAGCTTTAAGTGTATATCAGGTTAAGGCTAAATTTATGATAAAAAAAGAATTATTTTTTTTCCCATTAAATTTAATACTAAAATGGCTAGGCGCTATTCCTGTTGATAGAAAAAATGCAATAAATGTAGTAGATCAAGTTGTTGATATTTATAATAAACAAGAAAGTTTTGTTATTATAATAACGCCTGAAGGAACGCGTAAATTAGTTAAATCATGGAAAAAAGGGTTTTATCAAATAGCAATTAAAGCTCAGATTCCAATTGTTTTAAATTGTATTGATTATGGCAAAAAAGAAATAGGTTTTGAAACTATATTTTACCCTACAGGAGATTTCGAAAAAGATATTCAAACAATTCAAAATTATTATAAAGGTAAAATAGCTAGGTATCCTGAAAATTATAATCTAACAAATAAAAATTGAAATTATACCAAGTATTCTAAAAAGAAACCCGATTCATTAGTATTTAAATGAATCGGGTTTCTTTTTTTAGAATACTTTATAGATATAAATTTTATTCTTTTCTTGAATCAATAAGTATTTCAAGAATTTTAATTGCAGCTTCTGTAATTTTAGAACCAGGTCCAAATATAGCCATAACTCCTTGTTCATATAGAAATTCATAATCTTGGTGAGGAATAACGCCACCAGCAATAATCATAATGTCTTCACGTCCAAGTTTTTTTAGTTCTGAAATAACTTGAGGTATTAAAGTTTTATGACCAGCTGCAAGACTAGATACTCCTAAGATATGCACATCATTTTCTACTGCTTGTTTAGCTGCTTCTTGAGGAGTTTGAAAAAGAGGTCCAATATCAACGTCAAAACCCAAGTCGGCATATCCTGTTGCTACAACTTTAGCTCCTCTGTCATGTCCATCTTGTCCCATTTTGGCAATCATAATACGAGGTCTTCGACCTTCCATTTCTGCAAATTTATCAGATAATAATTTTGCAGTTTTATATTGTTGATCATCTTTTATTTCCATAGCATAAACACCTGAAATAGATTTAATAACAGCTTTATATCGACCATAAACTTCTTCGCAAGCATCAGAAATTTCACCAAGTGTAGCTCTTTTTCTCGCAGCATCAACGGCAAGCTCTAAAAGGTTTCCATTTTCGTTTTTGCAAGCATCAGTTATAGCCTTAAGAGCAATAGCAACATCTTCATTATTTCTTTCTGCTTTAAGTTTTTTTAATCTCTCTAATTGTGATTCACGAACAACGGTATTGTCAACTTCAAGAATTTCAAGAGGTTGTTCTTTGTCAAGTTTGTATTTATTTAATCCAACAATAATATCATTTTCGGAATCAATACGAGCTTGTTTTCGAGCAGCCGCTTCTTCTATCCTCATTTTAGGTAATCCTGTTTCAATAGCCTTAGCCATTCCTCCAAGTTCTTCAACTTCTTCAATAAGTTTCCATGCCTTTTCTGCCAACTCTTCAGTTAAAGATTCTACATAGTATGAACCAGCCCAAGGGTCAATAGATTTACAAACATTTGTTTCTTCTTGAATAAATATTTGAGTGTTACGAGCAATACGAGCAGAGAAATCAGTAGGTAGTGCAATTGCTTCATCAAGAGCATTAGTGTGTAAAGACTGAGTATGACCTAAAGCTGCAGCCATTGCTTCTATCGCGGTTCTTGCAATGTTGTTGTAAGGGTCTTGTTCAGTAAGACTCCAACCAGATGTTTGGCAGTGAGTTCTTAATGCGAGAGATTTCGTATTTTTAGGATTAAATTGTTTAACAATTTTAGCCCATAGCATACGAGCTGCTCTCATTTTTGCTATTTCCATAAAATGATTCATCCCTATAGCCCAAAAGAAAGAAAGGCGAGGCGCAAAGTTGTCAATATCAATACCAGCTTTAATTCCAGCTCTGAGATATTCAAGTCCATCAGCAAGCGTATAAGCTAATTCAATATCTGCAGTAGCACCAGCTTCTTGCATGTGATAACCACTAATGCTAATTGAGTTAAACTTAGGCATGAACTTAGATGTGTATTCAAATATATCTGCAATAATTCGCATAGAAGGAATAGGTGGATATATGTATGTATTTCGCACCATAAATTCTTTTAGTATATCATTTTGTATTGTTCCTATAAGTTTTTCTGGAGATACCCCTTGTTCTTCAGCAGCAATAATGTAAAAAGCCAAAATAGGAAGAACGGCTCCATTCATTGTCATTGATACAGACATTTTATCAAGAGGAATTTGATCAAAAAGCACTTTCATGTCAAGAATAGAATCTATTGCTACTCCAGCTTTCCCGACGTCGCCAACAACTCTTTCATGGTCTGAATCATAACCTCTATGTGTTGCTAGGTCAAAAGCAACAGAGAGACCCTTTTGCCCAGAGGCAAGATTTCTTCTATAAAAAGCATTAGATTCTTCTGCGGTAGAAAATCCAGCATATTGTCTAATTGTCCAAGGTTTCATCACATACATAGTGGAATAAGGTCCTCTCAAATAAGGAGGTAATCCTGCGGCATAATTTAAGTGTTGCATATTTTGCAAATCTTCAGCACCATAAACAGGTTTAACGGGTATTTGTTCAGGAGTAATCCATTCTTTATTTATATTGTTTTGGTTTTCCCATTCATTAAAACCTAACCCTTGTGAACTATTTTTCTTTATATTAACATTTTTAAAATCTGGTTTCATAATATTTTATTTAGATTATAGGGTTACAAATTAGTTAGCAAATTGATTGTAGTAGCTATTAAGAGTTTCAAGTGCATTAAGTTTAGCATGAATAAAGTCGTCAACTCCTGCATTTTTCAATGTGTCAATAATTTCTATTGGATTTCCTGCAATAACTATTTTAGCCTTACTTCCTTTCTCTTTTAGTAATTTAGGCAATTCAACACCAATTGATGCGTATTCTTCATCAGAGCTACAGATAACAATTATTTCTGCTTTTGATTTTAAAAACTCGTCAACACCTTCTTCAATATTGCAAGGGGATGTATAATTTATAATATTAAAACCGATGCAACCAAAGAAGTTACTGATAAAAGTAGCTCTAGCAATTCTCATAGAAACGTTACCATAAGAAAACAGGAAAACAGAAGGAATCTTTTCTAATTTTTCAACATTTAATCGTATTTCTTCAAAAGCAAAAGCACCTCTATATCGTCTAAGTGTTTTATACTTTGAAGTTTTTTGAGATGTTTTAAATAGATTATAATTAGGTTGTACATTATTTGCAATTTTTTCTGTAACATTAGGATATTGATTAACTCCAAGAACAGTTGTTTTTCTTGAGGCAATATCAATATCTCTTTTAAGAGCAATATTTTCTATTTCTGATTGAATAAAATTTTCTTCTATAGCTTTTAAAAAACCACCCTTTTCATCTATTGTTAAAAACAATTTCCATGAATTTTCTATTAAAAGATTGGTTAGATTTTCTATATAATAAGATCCTGCAGCAGGGTCAATTATTTTGTCCATGTATGACTCATGCTTAAGAATAAGTTGAACATTCCGAGCTATATGTTGAGAAAATTCGTCAGGTTCTTTATATGTAATATCAAAAGGAGCAACGTTTATAGATTGAACCCCTGCAATAACAGCGGACATTGTTTCGGTTGTAGTTCTTAATACATTACCATAAGGATCATACATTGTTTTATTCCAAAGTGAACATGATGCATGTATATTCATTTTCATTGCATTTTCACTAGAAGGATTATACTGTTCAACTATTTTAGCCCAAAGATAACGAATAGCTCTTATTTTAGCTATTTCCATAAAATACGAAGTGCCTGAAGACATATTGAATGTTATAGCATTAACAATATCATCCACTTTATGTCCTTTACCCATTAGCATATTGATGTATTCACAACCAGATGCTAAACAAAATGATATTTCTTGAACAACAGAAGCTCCTGCATTATGAATATAACTTCCTCCAATGGTTATAGCTTTAAAAGAAGGAAGAAGTTCTTTGACTTTTTTTAACATGTATGATGCTTCAACAAAATTATTATCTTTTGTTGTGTAATAATCTCCATGAAGAAGCAAATAACTTATTGGGTCAAAATTAAAAGAACCACGTACTAATTTTTCATCAATACCTTGACGTTTTATTTCAGAAATAAACAAATCAAGAATTGCAGGATAAGAAAAAGAGGAAGTAAAATTTATTGCAATTTTACTAAGATCAATTCCTTTAAGCAATTGCTGCATTTGTTCTTTGTTTGTTACTTTTTTTGCTCTTAATCCGAGCGAAACTACGCCTTTTGATATTGCAATTAAAGCTTGTTCATTAATTTTTTCAATATCATCAGCATATATGTCTTGTCTAATTTCCCAGTTATTATCTTTTGTCTTTATACCTCTAACAAAAGGATATCCATTAGGGTTAGAGTTTAAATGTTCTAAACTTTTCAGGTCTTCTTCTTGATAGTATGGTTTTACTTTAAAACCGTCCAATGTGTGCCAAATAAGTTTTTTATCATAGTCTGCACCTTTTAGGTCGATCATTATTTGTTTTTCCCATTCTTCTGTACTTATAGGAGGGAATAAATCAATAAGATTAAGATCTTTACCTTCGTTATCTTGGTTATTACCTTGATTCATGACTTTGTTGAATTGATTAATGTTTAATAAATTGAGAGCAAAAGTATAAATAAACAATTAAATAAACAGATTTTTGTTAAAAAATCGTACTATATTAAAAAAAATCGCAAATATCTACATTTTTATTATTAATCTCCAAGGTTTTGAAATATTTGTAATAAATGAAATTATCCATTATCAATTATTTCTTGTTTTCATAATGTTTCGTCCTAAAATAGGTTTACACAAAAATAAAATTATAAAAAAACTGGGTAAACTTATTTTAGGATTCCTTGAATTTATATTTATTTTGATAATTAAAATATTATTCGTAATTTTGCGAATTACAATAATACATAAAACATGGCAAATCATAAACAAAATGTTTACAATGAAAAGGACGAGCAATTAGCTAAGTATGCTAAGGCTTTAGCCCACCCAGCAAGAATAGCTATTCTTAGGCAACTCGCTTTAATGGATACTTGTTGTTTTGGAGATATAAATTGCGAATTACCTCTTTCTCAGTCAACTGTTTCTCAGCATCTTTTAGAATTAAAAAATGCAGGAATTATTCAAGGATGCCTAGAGCCTCCAAAGGTAAAGTATTGTATAAATAAGGAAAATTGGGAGGATTTAAAAATTATTATGAAAGAATTCTTTAACACAGAAATAAACAAAAAATAGATATAAACTATTAAATTTAATAATTATGGAAATAAAAATTTTAGGCACAGGTTGTGCAAATTGTAAAACCTTGGAAAAAGTAGTAATGAATGCTTTGGCAGAAATGAATATAACTGCAAATGTTGAAAAAGTAGAAGATATTCAAAAGATTATGGGTTATGGAATAATGAGAACCCCAGGACTTGTTATTAATGGAAAAGTTGTTGTTTCAGGAAGAATTCCTAAAATAGAAGAGTTAAAAGAAATAATAACAAAGTATAATAATTAGAAATTTTATGAAAAAAAGATTTTTAAATAACCAGATAATCCTTTTGCTAATATCATTAATTGTAATTAGCTCTTGTAATTCAAATCAAGATAATAAAAAAGATTTAAACCAAGATGACTTATCTGCTAAGAAAACCAAAAACACTGCTTTATCAAAAGATATGCAACAACAACTTGACACTAGTATAAGGGATTCGTCAACTGTAAATGCATCTGTGCAAAAAAAAGAAGAAAAACCCAAAGTTATAATTTATAACTTCCACTTAACAAATCGTTGTTTATCATGTAGGGCAATAGAAATGGCAACAGAAAAAACATTGCAAACTTATTTTGCAAAAGAAGTAAAAGAAGGAAGAGTTAAAATAGAAATATTAAATGTGGACGATGATGCAAATAAGGATATAGCGGAAAAATATGAAGCTTCTGGTTCTGCATTATTTGTAACTCGTATCTTTAAAGAGAAAGAAACAATAAAAGATTTAACAGGAGAAGGCTTTAAGTTTGCAAGAACCAAAGAAGCTAGATTTATAGAATTATTAAAAAAACAGATTGAAGAATATTTAAAAATTAAATAACATGAAAAAATTATTTCTTTTTATAATTAGCGTAATGTTTTCAATGCAAATATTTTCGCAAATTAACGCAGATACAATTATATCTAATGATAAAAACAAACTTCGTGTCCAAGTATTGTATTTTCACATAACAGACCGTTGTAACACTTGTCGCTCAATAGAGGCGAATGTAAGAAAAACTATAGATGCATATTTTCAAAAGGAATTGAAGAGTGGAGAGCTAGATTTATATATACTAAATTGTGAATTGCAAAAAAATGATTCACTTGTAAAAATTTATGACGCTTACGGGGCAACATTAGCAATAACTCCATGTGTTAAAGGCAAAGCGGGAAAAATTGAAGATATAACAACATGGGCTTTTCAAAAAGTTCATAATTCAGATGTGTTTTTGTCAGAACTTAAAGAAAAAATTGAAAAATATATTAAATAATTTTTATGGACATTTTACAAGAGTTATTGGACAGTAATAACATGCCTTTTTTGTCTGCTTTAATATTGGGAATAATGACGGCAATTAGTCCATGTCCATTAGCTACGAATATTACAGCTATAGGTTTTATTAGCAAAGATATAGATAATAAGAAAAGGATATTCCTTAATGGTCTTTTGTATACTCTAGGCAGAGCAATAAGCTATACAGTAATTGGAGTTATTCTATATTTTGGAGCTAGCAAATTTCTTGTTGCAAGATTTTTTCAATCAAATGGGGAACAGTTTTTAGGACCATTACTCATCATTATAGGTGTTTTTATGTTAGATTTTATTAAAATTAATTTTCCAGGACTAGGTAAAATTGGAGAAAAGATGGAACAAAGCAATAAAAGCAAATGGTGGTCAGCATTATTACTTGGGATGGTGTTTGCATTAGCATTTTGTCCTTATAGTGGTGTGTTATACTTTGGGTTGTTAATACCAATAACAATAAGCAGTCCTTTAGGTTTGTTCCTACCATTTGTCTTCGCAATTGCTACGGGCTTACCTGTAATAATTGTTGCGTGGTTGCTTGCATTTAGTTTGTCGAGTGTAGGAGGATTTTACAAAAATGTAAAGATATTTGAAAAATGGTTTAGAAAAATCGTTGCCATAGTTTTTATTCTTGTTGGGATTTATTATGTAATTATTTATTATTTCTAAGTTTATGAATTATAAAATTATAAAATTATCCCATTTTCAAATTCTATTATTACCTTTTTGGTATTTAGTTTATCATTATTTAGAACCAATGACAAATTGGTTAGTTTTTGATGCTATTGGAATGACAAAAGGAGAACATCTTGCTGAGGCTTTATGGTTCTTTATCTTTGAGTTCCCGAAAGTAATTATGTTGCTGATGTTGATAATATTTTTTGTTGGTATAGTCAGAACGTTTTTTACTCCCGAGCGAACACGTAGAGCACTTGCGGAAAAAAAGACATTTACAGGAAATATAATGGCTGCAATGTTGGGTATAGTAACTCCTTTTTGTTCTTGCTCGGCAATACCTTTGTTTCTTGGTTTTGTTGAAGCAGGCGTTCCATTAGGTGTTACATTTTCTTTTTTAATTGCAGCACCTATGATAAATGAGGTTGCAATAATATTACTGTATGGTATGTTTGGATGGAAAGTTGCAGCTATATATGTAGGTACAGGTTTATTTATCGCAATAGTCGCAGGCTGGGTTATAGGATTATTAAAACTTGAAAAATGGATTGAGTCTTGGGTTTATGAAATAAAGGTTGGCAGTAATAATTTGGATGAAGAACAAATAACCATAAATAAAAGAATTCTAATGGGATATGATGCAATAAAAGATATTGTAGGAAAAGTTTGGCTTTATGTAGCATTAGGTATATTGGTTGGAGCAGCTGCGCATGGATATGTACCAGAAGATTTTATGGTTTCGTTGATGGGGAAAAATGTTTGGTATTCTGTTCCTTTGTCAATATTGATAGGTATTCCTTTATATTCTAATGCAGCAGGAATAGTGCCCATAGTTTCTGTGTTAATAGAAAAAGGCGCTTCACTTGGGACTTCGCTTGCTTTTATGATGTCGGTTATTGGTTTGTCTCTACCTGAATTAGTAATTTTAAGGAAAGTTTTGAAAATGCCATTAATATTAGCGTTTGTCGCGATTGTGGGAATTGGAATTATGATTGTTGGATATTTGTTTAACTTTATATTTTGAGACCTGTCTAGTCCTAAAATAGGTTTACATAAAAGATTAGAATTATGAAAAAAGACAGTAAACTTATTTTAGGATTACCTAAATTTTTACATGTATAAAGGTGTCTTAGTGATAAGCATGCGAATATATTTTTTTAGATTTCTTTTTTTTCTCTTTTTTTCTTCTTTTCTTTGCTTAAGCAAAATAGATTATGAAACTTAAAATTTAATAATTATGGCTTTTCCTGAAACTCGTTTGCGTAGATTACGCCAAAACAGTATTATAAGAGATATGGTTAGTGAGACTCAAGTTAGAGTTGAACAGTTAATTATGCCATATTTTGTTTGCCCGGGTAATAAAGTAAATAATCCAATAGGGTCAATGCCAGGCGTATCGCAATTATCTATAGATTTTTTGGTTGAAGAGGTTAAGACTCTTGTTCAATTAGGAATTAAATCAATACTGCTTTTTGGAATACCTGAAAGCAAAGATGAACATGGACTTGTTGCTTGTAATAGTTCTGCAATAGTTCCAAAAGCGATTGAAGCAATAAAAAAAGAAATAAAAGACATAGTTATTGTTGCTGACGTCTGCAATTGTGAATATACAACACATGGACATTGTGGAACAATTGTCAATGGAGATGTGCATAATGACCTAACTTTAAAAACATTAATGTTACAATCAACAATATTAGTTGAAGCCGGAGCAGATATTATTGCTCCAAGTGATATGATGGATGGACATGTAAAAGCAATAAGACAAGCTCTTGACGAAAAAAATTACTATAACACAATAATAATGTCATATTCTGCAAAATATGCGTCAGGATTTTATGGTCCTTTTAGAGATGCAGCTCAAAGTGCTCCCCAATTTGGTGATAGAAAAACATATCAAATGAACCCAGCAAACTCTGATGAAGCAATTAGAGAAATTGCGGAAGACATAGCTGAAGGAGCAGATATTGTTATGGTAAAACCCGCCCTTAGCTATTTAGATATAATAAGACGGACTAAAGATACATTCAATATTCCTATAGCAGCATACAACGTTAGTGGAGAATATGCTATGGTAAAAGCTGCAGCACAAAATGGATGGATTGATGAAATAAGAATTACAAAAGAGATACTAACTTCCATAAAACGTGCTGGTGCTGATATTATTATTACTTATCACGCTAAAGAAATTGCAAAGCATCTCAGTTAGAATAATTTTTTCTTTAATTGGAATATAAATAACAAGTAACTTAATTATTTGCCTCTAATGATTTGTAGTATTTCTTTTGGCGATTTATAATCATTTTCTTGTTCTTCCTTCCAAACTATTTTGTAAAAATCGCAATTTAGACAATTAATCACTTTCTGAGCAAAGGATCCTTGTATCTCTCCTTTGCAATAAGTGCCAGTAACAGCCCAACATGCACGACCTCCATTTTTTCCACAATTAATACCATCAACAATAATTTCCGTTGCAGCTGGACAAACTCCAAGTTCTGATACTTTATCGCCTCCCACTTGACGACCACATTTTTTATATTCCCAGCAGTTTATTTTTATCTGTTCCATTGATTAAATATATTAAAAAAATAATTACTTTAATAATTTCACAAATATAGAAGTCTTTTTCAAATAGGAGTATCTATCAACTCATATTTATTTGCATAGTATATTTTGAAGTATTTATGCAATTTTAGAAACATTATTTTCAATCATTTGTTGCAGAGTAAATGATTGAAAATAGTTTATAATAAGGAAATTAAGCCCATGCCAAAAATTTTTAGCAGAACAATATTTATCCAATTTACAATTATAATTTCCGTTTATACATTCCACAACAGAAATATTTGGTTCAAATGCATTATGAATATCATACATAGTTATCTCATTTGCAGGACGAGATATTAGATATCCACTTTTTTTCCCTTTCACGTTTATTATTAAGCCTGCAACTTTTAAACCATAAATAATTTGATCAAGATATTTAAGTGATATTTGCTGATTGATTGAAATATCTTTTTGAAAAACACCCTTACCCGAATTCTCTTTGCCTATTTCGATCATTGCTCTTATCCCATATCTTACTTTAGTGCTTATTTTCATTGGTTTTGTTTTTTAGTTTGTTTAATTTTTAACGAAAATAAATCCAAACTTAACATTGATGTCATTTGAAACTTTTACCAATCCAAAAAGCTTAGTGGGAGGCAATAAGTTAAAATCAGTAAATAATAATTTCTTCTCTCCATAAATATAACAAGAATCTGATGATATCTTTTTTACATGACACAATGTTTTATCTACTTTTGAAACACCTGCTAAATTAATAGTCATTTCCGGATATATTACAGTATCTCTATTTGTATCAAAATTTAAAATACTCTTCGATATATATATACTTATATTTGGATATTCATTCCCTTTTAACATCTCTACAAAATCATCATAAATCATTTTGTTTGGAGCAATAAATTCTTTTACTGGTATTGTAATATTATATTTACCTAATGTTTGGTTACAGTATAATGCATTATTGTTTTTTATTATTTGTTTAAATTCAATTTCATCAATATTTGTTTTTATCTTAATGTTTAAAAAGTTTTTACTAACAACAGATACTTTTATTGAGCTAATAAAAGCAGTTGCTAAAAATATAATTAATATTATTTTTACTCTATATTTCATTTTATACAAATATTTGATAATATAAATTAGTAAATTAAATATTAAGAAATAACCTGACAGGAACTTAAATAAACCTGTCAGGATATTATCTTTTCTTTTTAAATTAAAAAGAAATAGCAGCTTCTACAATAACTCCATCAAACCCAGCATCTGTTCCATAAATAGGAAACTTATTGTACTTTTGTTGCATGTACTCAACTTTCATAATAATGTTTTTAGTGAAAAACCAACCTAATGCAAATTGTAATCTATCTACAGAAGGGTCATCAACAGTTGAATTTGCATTGTATTTTTTAACACTATTTATAACACTATTATATCTAGCTCCACCAAAAAATTGCTCATGACCTCCAAATCTGTATATCCCTTCTACTGCATATTGGCCAAAGTTGAATTTAGTTTTAGAAGGATTGGTCCCATTAGCTATTTCATAAGTACCAAAAAGTTCTAATCCTTTATACTTTGCAAACAAATTGAACATTATAGCATTTATAGCATTGTGAGAACCTGGAGACCAACGACCAGAAGTATGATTTTTAGTAACATCGACATCGTCTGGAGAAAATGTTTCTCTATTCATTACAAAATAATATCTTGAACCTGCTCTATCTCCATTATATAAAGTTCCCCCATAATGTTTTCCACAATTATATATTGAAGCAGTACCTCTAAGTCGTAAATCTTCATTTACTTGTTTGTCATAGCCAATTTTTCCATAAAAAGCCAATATTGATTCACCATTATATGCAGTGTATTTTTTAGATGCTGCACTATATGATGTTAATGCAGGCTTCAATGTGCCAGTAGTAACCCCACCCATTGCAATTAGTCCATTGTTTCTAAATGTTAATTCAAGACCCGGAGCTGTAGTAAAAGCATCCATTATATAGTTTCCAACAAATGGGTTTCTAACAGTATTACCATTGTCTGAACGGCGATAATGTGCATCACCAAAATCAAGTTCCATTAC
Organism: Bacteroidetes bacterium GWF2_29_10; assembly: GCA_001768555.1. Taxonomy (GTDB): domain Bacteria; phylum Bacteroidota; class Bacteroidia; order Bacteroidales; family GWE2-29-8; genus GWE2-29-8. The sequence goes on along the minus strand of MEOD01000025.1, from coordinate 2,677 downwards.
TCCGACTTTCAATGTCATATATTTCATAATGTTTTCAATAGCATCAGATTTAATAAATGGCATTTGGTCTAATAATAAGTAACCACCTTTAACCCATGTTTCATTATGATGACGAGCAGATAAATAAGTTTCCAGTTTAACATAAACGCCTTTTTCTAAAAACGCACCTATATTCATATTTGCAGTTGGAAGATTAAAGTTACTTCCTAATGGAATTAAATTTGCACCATTAGCATGATGATCTAAAGTTTGATATTGTATTGCAAAATCTCCTCCAACATCCACTTTGACTTTATCAAATGCAATGCTGTCTATTTGAGCTGCTTCAAATACGGTTTCTCTTATTGGAACTTTTTTTTCTTGTGCAAATGTTAAATTTACAAATGAAATAAAAGTAACAATTATTAAAATAGCTCTTATAGCATAATTGCTAATAGCCATTTTTTTGCCTGTTTTTGTGTATTCTTTTTTCATAATTTTAAGTTTTTATTTGTTAATACTTAATACATTTACTTGTTAATGTAATTTAATAATAATGTAATCGTAACATCCTTGCCTGTCTTTAACATCCCTAACATTGCCGTTGGTGGATCAATGCTATAATCAAGCATATTGATTTTATAATTTGCTTCAATAGTAATTAAACTGTTAGCTACGAGCTTACCCTTAAATGGGAAACTTATTCTATTTGTTTTTCCTGCAATAGTTAAATCTCCATAAATGCTACCACTTAAAATTCCCCCTTTAGAAACTAAATTTTCAATCTTTTGCATTTTGAATTTTATTTCTGGGTTTTTTTCATATTTTAATGCATTATATGCCTTTTTGTCCATATCCTTTTCCTTGCTAACTATACCTATAACCTTACATACAAAGTTTACATTAGACAAATCAGTTAATTCATTATTACTAATATTTGCATCAAGACTGCTTTCTATTTTTTTAGCTTGCATACTCCAATCATGCAAAGAAGAAGTCCCATTTACTCTTACATTACTTTTTTCTGCATTTAAGTAAAAAAAATTTTGAGCAATAATAATGTTCGGCAATAATAAAATAATTATAATAAATGCCGATAACCTATTGGTTATTTGTAATATATGTCTTTGTTTTTTCATAATTTTAAATATTTTATACTATTAAACCTATCAATTGAGTAGCAAAGATAGTGTAAAAAAAAGAGTTTGTCAATAGTTTTTCAATATTTTTGCATTAAAATACCGAAATTATTTATAATTTACTGATAATTAATGTTTTTATTTTATGTTAAATTAATGTAAAATAAATGTTAATTAATATTTAAATAGGAGTTGAAATATTAATTAATTGTTAAAATGGATTTTGAATTTAAAATTATTGTTAATTTGTTATGTATTTTAGATTAAATTAATGTTATCAAATTAGCAAAAGTCAAGAATAGCATTAGTTTTTTTAATTATTTTATTTACTTTTTAATATTTTGTATTATGAGAAAATTTTTCAACTTATTAGTTATTGTTTTTTTTACAGTAAATTTATCTGCACAAACGAAAGAAGAACCATCAGGAAAGCTTAGTGGTAATTTTTTCATAGATTATTATTATAACATGCAAAGAGACAGTAGCTTAAATTCATTACCAAATAAAGTATTATCAGGAGATGAAGAATTACATGGATTGAAAATACGAAGGGTTTATCTTACATACGATTATAAGTATTCCTCGAAAATTTCTTCAAGATTTAGATTAGAGTCAGATGAAACAAACTTTACCACTAATCTTTCAGGAGACAAAGCAAATAAGTTTGGGATGTTTATCAAAGATGCATTTGTTAAGTTGAATTATTTTAAAAGTAATACTTTATGGATAGGAATTCAAGCTACTCCTGCATTTGAAATATCTGAGAGTTTTTGGGGTAATCGTTACATAGAAAAAACCATAATGGACTTAAGAGGAGCTGTTCCATCAAGAGATTTGGCTATTTCTTTAAGAGGGAATATTGATTCTAAAGGTTTGTTTAAGTATTGGGTTATGTATGGAAATTCTAATGCAGGATTACCAGAGAGTGATATATATAAAAGATTGTTTGGGCATGTAGAAATTAGCCCTGTAAAAGATTTAAGTGTAACTTTGTATTCTGATTATCAATTTAAAAAATCAATATCAGACGCATTTAAAGCAAACCATCAATTATCAAATAATATTCTTACATCTGCGTTTTTTATTGGTTATAAGAAGAAAAACAAAATGTCTGTTGGTGTAGACACATATTACCGCATTGTAGATAATGGTTATAAATTATCAAATAAATATGAAAATCAAGAAGGATATGGCCTTTCTGCTTTTGCAATGTATTACATAAAACCACAAATTAATGTATTTGCTCGTTTTGATAGATTTGAACCTAATTTAGACAATAATTCAAAAGGAGATACTCGTAACTTATACATAGGAGGTTTATGTTATAATTATAATGAAAAACTAGCTATTTCTCCAAATATCTTTATTGAAACATTTGAGAAAACAGGAAACATAGATATAGAAAATTCAATAACACCAAGATTAACATTAACCTGGGCTTTTTAGTTTTTTTTATCATTAAAGTTTATCTAGTATTTTCACTATTCTTTATAAATTAAGAATATTATGAGACCGTTGTAATAATCACGATTCAATAATTTCGTTATTAAATTTCACTA
>MEOD01000024.1:1820-7428 GCA_001768555.1 Bacteroidetes bacterium GWF2_29_10 | reverse complement strand
CACTCTTTCTAGGATATCCCCTAGTGTGGAGCCTCCACCTGAATGTGTAATTCTATTTGGACTCATTAATACTCATCACCTCCCTATCTACATTAAGTCACCCAAAGGTCCTAAATTAATATTTAAGTCATCTTCGGTTAACTCAAAAATATCCATTAACTCTTTCATTTTTTCATCAAGCTTCATAAAGGTTAGTCCAAGTTCTTCTATTTCTTGTTCTGATAAAGAATTATTTTCAATTCTATTCATAGCTTGTTTTTCCATTAATCTTCTTAAAAGCTCTATTAAAGTCAAAACTAATTGTGCTAAACCTTTATCAACATTATCTTTGTTAGCTTCTAATCTATTCTTTGTAGTTTGTAGTTTTTCGATTTCTTCTTTAATATCTAAGTCTTTCAAATCTAATACTCCCTCCGTTCATCTAAGCTAACAAAGCTGTAAGGTGGCCATGGTCCAGATACCATTACTTCAAAATCCTCTCCATGCTCTAAATTATTAATACATTCTCTAAATAGGTCCATATTTTCTTTTTCTATTAGATATGCACCATTAAAAATAATCTTGCCATTTTCATTATACTTTTTCTTATCTTTAATAACTAACTTATATATGCTATTCTCAATAGGATATATTTTTTGTTTTATTTCTTCTATTTTGTTTTTCTTATTTGTAAACTCCTTAAATTTTTTAATCATATAGCTGTATCCATTACTTTCTTCTATATCATTTTCTTTGCATTCATCAGAAATATTTTTACTAATAAGAATTTTTACCCCCATCTCAACGGTACCTGATATGTTTTCAAAATTACTTAATATCTTGTCGTTATATTTATTACAAAACTTTTCTAAGCTAGCTTCTGATAATAAAATTGTTGAAAATGAAAAAGGAATTACATCAGATTTTTCCATCAGCATTTCCAGCACTTCCTCATGCTGCATTAAATATTTATATTCTGTCTCTAGTTTCCTAGTATCAATTAAGCTATAAATAAGTGAATAATCTTTATATTTATAAACTAGCAGCTGTGCTTCTTTAACTCCCCCGATGTCAAAACTATTTACATCTAATTTATTAATAACTGCGTATATATAATAATATTCTATCAAATTCTAATCACCTAACTTTCCGTATATTTATTTATATTTTCAACTGCTGTAACTATTAATCCTAGCCCAACATAAATTAGATCAACATTAGCTACAGAAATAGTTAAATCCCCTTTTATAACAATTCCCTTGTTTAGAAGTCTATCTAATAGTTCTAGGAGTGTGGTATCTTTTTGTTCTATGACCTCATTACTCATATCAATCCTCCTCACCCTGCCCTCTCCCTAATTAGGGAGAGGGGAATACTACTCGTCATTTTGTTTTTTGTTAGCTTCTAGTAATCTCTCTATTAACTGTTCTTGCGCTTTATTATACTCCCTTTTGGAAATTTTACCGTCTTCATACAAAATATTTAGCTCCATTAAGTTCTTTTGTATAGCTGCTTTTGAATAGTACTCCTTCTCGGCATAATCTATAATAGTTTCAATTATTTTAACTACACCTTTTATAACCATAATTTCTCACCACTAATCTATTTCAAATTTTTCGTTTATAAAGCTATAAGGCGGCAATGGCCCTATGTATTTAAAATTGAAAATATCTATATATTTTTGATAAAGCTCATTTATAGCCTCATCAAACTTTTTCTCATTAGCTTTATCAACTAAAAAAGATGCATTTAATGCCATTCTAGGTGTAATTCCTTCACTAATAAGAAAATCGTTCGTGTAATCCTTCAACCTATTGGTTATTTCATCTGCATATTTTTGTCTTAAATCATTAACCCTTTCCTCAACCATTTTTCCAAGCTCTATTTTATCCTGCTCTGTTATCTTTTTCTTGTTCGCTAATTGCTTTTTAAATGCTACAATTTCTTTATCTTCTATATCTTTAGAAAAACCTTCCTCCTTCCATGTAAGTTTCAAACTAACTTCTATTTTATTTTCTACTTTTTGAAATAATTTTAATATAGCAGAATAATTTTTCATTAGAAATTTCTCTGCTTGCTCTCTTGACTCTGTCACCATACCATAACTAATAGGTATAACATCTCGCTGTTTGAATACATCTCTTATAACCTTATCATGCTTTAATATTCCTTCTTTTGTTGCGTTAATATTTGATTTCATGCTTTCACAAAGCAAAACTATGTCTTCGTGGCTAATAAAACATTTATTTTTAATATTTACTCTTTCATTTAAATCATTTTGCTGAAAGATACAATAACAGTAAAGCTTTTCCACTAATTCATCCTCCTAACTATTCTTCGTATAGTTCTTCAATCGAGCCTTTTTCTCTCATCCTTAGCCGCTTAAATGATTTTATACCGCAAGAATTATCAAGATCTATTTGATAAGTTTCTACTAAAGGTCTTTTAGCTTTTTCCCTCATATAATCATCATAAACCATTACCTCTATTTCTACAATCCAGTTGTTTTCTACAGATTTAATCCCTGTTATTGTAGCATCCTGTTTAAAAAACTCCTGTGAAAATTTACTTATAGACTTCCTAACGTCTGATAAAGACATGCACTCACCTTCCTTGTTTTTTTATATTATATAAAATTATATGTATAGTATTGATTATTATGATTAAAAAAATGTTTACAATATGATAAAAATATGTTACAATTTGTAAAAATAGTTTTACTATTAAAATATTTTACACAAAAGAAAAATTTAGAATAGTACGTGAGTTTACTTAACTAACTGAAAGCAGTGAGGTACGTACCACAGAACATATAGAGGTGAACTATGAAAAGATTTAAACATGCTTTAACATTAAAATGGATTAATTGTATAAAAAAGTATAAAATCAAATATGTGATATTGGTATTTCTGTCACTTTTAGAAATAGGTGTATCAGTAATGCAACCCATACTTTTTGGTAAATTGATATATTCACTGACGAATAAAAATTACAACGAAATAATGAATTTCACGTTGTTGCTGTTTACTTTTAAGGCACTCGAGATATTTATTAGTGGAATTAAGTTTTATTTGCTACATTATTTAAGAAATACTATAAATGAAATTATTCGAACCGATATAGTAGTAAATATTTTAAGAAACGGTATCAAATTACCGATTACTTCGATAAATGAAAGAATTAAAGAGATTGCGGAGGTTACACGAAAAGGTGACGAAATTATAGAAATTGTAATAAAATGTTTAAAGCTACTTGTAATAACTATTATTGTATGCATAACTGCAAATTTTATCGTCGGTGGAATTATTTTACTATATATGTTAGTGTATCACTTTGGAATTAATGTAATGTCAAAGCCTATACAAAAAGATGTAGTTAATATGAACTCGTCCAAGGATCAATATTTTTCTAGGTTTCACGACTTATATGATAAACCAGATTTAGAAAAGCTAAAAAAACTTAGCGTTGCTACAAGGTTCTTCAGAAAGAGTAGAATAATTTACAATATAAATTACGACAAAATGCTTGTCGTTCTAGGAATAATAGAAATTTCATTTCAATTATTAGTGTATGGTTCATTAGGTATTTTCTATTTTAATAATGTTTTAGCAATAGACGTAATTATATCATGTATAACGTATTTTGCAACAATTACCTCTGTGTATATGGAGATAAGTATCTTTAGTATAAATATGAAACAGTTGAACATATCTTTTGAAAGGATTAGTGAGCTTATGGGAAAGAAAATTTTGTCATAATTAGGGACACAAATGGGGTCAGGTCTGAATTATTCACTTACCTCATCTTCCAATTATCTCTTCCATATAGTCTGTCCTCATCACTTCCCCAGCTTTTATCTTTGATATCATTAACACTTGCAGGTTGAGCTTATTCACTAATTCTGTACTCGTTGTTTCGCAGTGCTTTACTGCCAAAAGCACTATTATTTTTCTTATATCCTGCTCTTGCTTTCACTTTATTGTGCGATAATATATTTAGAACAAAGCTAGTATCAACAAAATCAGCTTTTTCTCTTATATATTTACTATAACTACTCCATTCATAATTAGCATCTTTCGTTATATTTGCTTCTACAGGATTTCTGTGTATGTATTTCTTCTTATCCTCAGGTTTTTTCAAGACATATTCCCCATTATTTCCCCTTGCCATAACATGGTATAACGCCCCACTATAATGCATTCTCTGTTTTCTTGCCACCTATTATCACCTCACAATTCTTTAACTATCTTTTATCTTGTTTTTCAACAGCTTTGGTTGAATAAGTGAATAATTCAGACCTGACCCTAAATAATGGACCCTACTCACACCACAACCTCAAAAATCCTCTTCCCTTCTAATTCTATCCATTCTCTTGTATATTCCTTTTTCTTGTTAAAACTAAACAACACCAAATATCCTGTATTCTCATTTTGCGAATCTAGATATCTCACAACCTGGTCTAGCCCTTTTTGCTCCTTTACTTTGCCATGCCAAATTTTTAGTTCTATAATGTATTGCTTTTTGTTATACGTTATAACGACGTCCATTCTATTGTCTTGTCGTGTTTGTGGCTCCACGTAGTAAAACCCCGTTCCATTTATTATCGGTCTAATAAAACATAAAAACAACAAACGTGCTTGTTTTTCATAAAATTTTTCATCTTGTTTTCTATACTCTTGCTTCATAAGTAGTTGAAATTTTTCTAACACAACATCTATCTTTAAATCTCCCAACTCATCTATAAAGTTAGTTCTATATTCATAGCTTAACACTTCTTTCTTTGCTTCTTCCTTTGAAATCATATATTGATATATTCGTAGTTCAAATATTTTGTTATGTATTGCAAGTTTTCCGTTTATACCTTTCCTTAATATCCCATACATAATACCTTTTTCATATGTATCTATGTTATATATTTTTTCCTTACCTAAAATCAGTATATCATATATTGTATCGTATAATTCTTGATTGTGTTCTATATTTTTTATAAGATCGTCGAATAAAGTTCCTTTTTCATTTAATATTATTTTTATCGCATCTTGCACACCTAGTTTACTCCAGTTTTTGTCTAATTCCTCGTCTATAACCTTGCAAATATTACTTACTAAAAATGGATAACCACTTGTGTAACTATATATTTCTTTACTTATCTCAGCTATATTCATACCTATCTTATAATCTGCCTCATATTCTACAAGCATAGTTGCTATTTCCTCTGGGTTAAAAGTCATATCTAGGTTAAACTTTTCTGCCACATTCCACGGGCTATTGTATGTTGTTTTATCTATCAGCTTTGCTTCGTCTTCAGTGAGCAATCTTCGTTCTTTTATGTGCACTTTTAGATTTTTAATATCATGCACCCCTGCAAGAATGACTGATTTAAATGTTTTTTCTGTTTCTCTATTTTTCTTCCTTGCATTATATTTATCCCTTAGTATTGCTAAAAAGTCTAAAAATACTATATTACTACTAGCCTTGTCTACCTCATCAATCATTAATACTATCTCTTTTTGACTTTTCTTACATATATTTGTTATTTCCACTGATAATTCGTAAAAATTTTCTACATTACTAATACTCCCTATATATTCAGCGAGTGCCACATCCTGTGACATTACCTCTCTTCTCA
>MEOD01000024.1:0-1779 GCA_001768555.1 Bacteroidetes bacterium GWF2_29_10 | reverse complement strand
GACTTCCTGATATTACTATGTACTTCCCCTGCAATATTTGAAACAATCTCAGCATTGTTGTTGTCTTTCCATATTGACGTGCTCTGTTTATGGTAAAATACATACCAAAATCTATTAGCTTTATAATTTTTTCAAGCTTCCCACTTATATCAACCATATAATGTTCTTCTGGTATACACGTTGTCGTCACATTAAATCTTTTCATCTACTTTCACCTACCTAATATTTGTTACTGCAATTATACTATACATATTACATATTGTAAACAGTTTATATAATATTTTCAAGCATTCTTATATTCTAATGTAACTATTCAAACCCCCAGACTGTCACTCTCCCCTGTTTTTTGGCGTGGCAAGCTGTTTTTAGTTTTAAAGACAGATCGCCACGTCGGGAAAAACACCCTCCTCTGTTATTGTATTTTCTAAACCTTTAAAATAGGTTCCCACTTCCACATTACCTTCTATAATTTTTAATATTTCTGCTATTTCTTCAACACCCATTATATTTACATCTGTCCCTACTTCCGTTGCTAATATGGCTGCGTTTACTTTTGATTCCATTCCACCTGTTCCGTGGCTAGTTTTTCCTTCAAACTTAATCTCTTTATTAACATAATCATGGTAGTTCCTTATCACTTTGGCATCGTCATATTTATTTGGATTTTTGTCATATACTCCTTCTACACCTGTTATTAAAAATAAATGCCTGGCTTTTAACATACTTGCTACATTGGCGGCGATCATATCATTATCACCAAATTTTATTTCGTCTACTGCTACTGCATCATTCTCGTTAATTATCGGTACTACGCCTATATCAAACAACGTGTCAAATGCATTTAGTAAGTTTTCTTTGTTATCTCTATCCTCAAAATCCTTTGCAGTAATAAGTATTTGTCCTGACACAATCCCCTTCTTTTCAAAAAAGTCAGTATATATTTTCATCAACTTTGCCTGACCAATTGCCGCTAATGCTTGCTTTTTTTAAACACTTTTTGCCTCTTTTATACCTAGCATGCTTTTTCCAATTGCAATAGCCCCTGATGTTACTATTGCTACCTTATCGCCATTTTCAAGTATCTGCTTTGTGATGATAGCCAGGTTTGTAAACAGTTTATCATTGATTTCAGACTCTTCTGTATCCTTTACTATACAGTTACTTCCTAGTTTTATAACATATAATTCATTCATCTTACTCACCCCTTTCTTATTTTAAAATAAACAAAAAATTCGCCCTAGTTAACTATCATATATAACAGTTAACATAAGACGAGTTTTCCCCGTGGTACCACTTAATTTCGAGCTTTTGCCCCTCTATGTTCCTTTAACGCAGGTATACGTATTGTTTTTTACAATCCACTCCAAGGTAGGTTCAAAGTAATACTAACTACTGTTTTTCACCAGGCAACAGCTCTCTGCAAGTTTTCATACTTTTACTAATTCTCTTCTTTGCATTTTATTTTGTATATAATAACATAATATTGGAAATGTGTCAAAGGAATTTTACAACTCAAGTACCTTTTTCAAATCCTTATTCCCTCTATTAACAAACGTATTTTCCTTAACCTCAATCTGCCTTTTTAATTCATTTGCAACCTTATAAGCAAGATTAAATGAATCTTCTGTTATTTTTCCCTCATCAAAAGCTTCCTTTAATTCCTCTTCATCAAGTAGTTCTACCTTTCCTTTAAAAATTATTATGTCCAAATATAAATCATCATAATATGGTATCCCATCTTGATTAATCCCATTTTCTCCAGTTATGTCTATGTACCAC
>MEOD01000023.1 GCA_001768555.1 Bacteroidetes bacterium GWF2_29_10 | reverse complement strand
ACTCTATATTCATGGCAAAAAATTGTTTAACGCTACGCATTAGAAATTAACACCCAAAATTAGTCATTTTTTTTTAATGCGGAATCTGGGTTTAATCTTGCTCTGCAAATCGGTCGTTTGTTTCTGTGGAATCAATAATTTCTTTTGATGCTTCTATTGTGATATCTATTTTAGAACCTTTTAATAAAGGAGTCCCTTCTGATATTGGTTTCCCATTATACATTTGTTGAACTACAGAAGTGCCTCTAAATCCATTTATATCTGATTGTTTGTATTTAATTTTATTTATATTTAAACCAGTTATTTCTATTAAAGATAATGCCTGCCTAAGACTTAAACTAATTAAGTTGGGCATAGTGGTTTTTGCTTTTTGATGGCACACTAAAGTGAGATATATGGTCCGATTTTGCTTAACCTCTGTATTAGGGAGAGGGTCTTGCATTATTACAGAACCTAGTTTTGCTCCAGATTTTTGAACAGAATCAATAATAGTATATTTAAGATTATACGTTTCTGTAATTTTTTGAATTTGTTCAATATCAAGCCCTCTTAAATCAGGTACTTTTATTATTTTGTGTTGCTTTGTATAAACAGATAAATAGTACGATATACCCCATAAAACTATTATTAAAAGAAATAATGAAAATGCAAAATGTATGAAAATCTTGCTCTTTATAATGCTTTTAATATTCATCTCTATTTATTGTTTAGTTTTAATTTATTTACAAATTCGATGGAAGCATTTATCTTCTCATACATAACTGTATCATTTTCAATAAAACCAACATGCTCTCTATATTGAGAAATAAAATCTTCTATAAATGGAGAACTTTTTACTGGCTTTCTTAAGTCTAAGGCTTGAGCCGCATTAAATAGTTCTATGGATAATATTTTTTCTACATTCTTAAGCACTTTTAACAATTTTGTCGCAGCATTTGCTCCCATGCTAACATGGTCTTCTTGCCCTAGCGACGACTCTATTGAATCAACTGAAGCTGGGGTGCATAATTGTTTGTTTTGACTAACTATTGATGCTGCCGAATATTGGGGAATCATAAAACCTGAATTTAATCCAGGATTGCTTACTAAGTATTCAGGAAGACCTCTTTGACCTGATATTAGCTTATATGTTCGTCGTTCAGAAATACTTCCTAATTCTGCTGTTGCTATCGCTAAAAAGTCTAAAACCAATGCTAATGGTTGACCATGAAAATTACCTGCCGAAATAATTAAATCTTCATTTGGAAAAATAGTAGGATTATCTGTGACAGAATTGATCTCATTTACTATTACTGAAGCAACGTAATTAATAGTATCTTTTGTTGCCCCATGAACTTGAGGAATACATCTAAATGAATATGGGTCTTGCACATGCTTCTTTTCCACTTTTGACAATTCGCTGCCTCTTAGATACTTATTTATTTTCCTCGCTGTTAATAACTGCCCCTTGTGGTGTCGGATGATATGTATCAATTCATGCAATGGGGCACTATGACATAAAAAAGAATCATACGAAACTGTAGCTACCAAATCCGCTATCTCCGATAAACGCATAGCCTCCAATATACAATAAACGCCATAAGCGCTCATAAACTGAGTTCCATTAAGTAATGCTAACCCTTCTTTCTCTCCTAATTCTAATGGTAAAACATTTAATTTATTGTATAAATCAATGGTTTTGATTCTTTCTCCTTCATATCTTACTTCACCCAAACCTATTAATGGTAATGATAAATGAGCTAACGGAACTAAATCCCCAGAGGCACCTAAGGAGCCTTGTTCGTAAACAATAGGTATTATATTATTATTATAAAAATAAATAAGTCGATCTATAGTTTCATACTTTACTCCAGATTTACCATAAGCAAGTGTTTGTATTTTCAGGAGTAACATTAGCTTTACTATTTCTGCTGGAACTTCATCACCCAATCCACATGCATGTGATTTGACTAGATTCTCTTGCAGGTCACTAACATATTCTGGCTCTATTGGAGTATTACAAAGAGAACCAAAACCTGTGTTTATACCATAGTACAATTCTTTATTTGTACTTAATTTTTCTTCAAGATATTTTCTACACCTTACTACTTCATTACGTGATTCAGATGATAAAGTAACAGTATAGTTTTGTTCTGATACATTCTTGATAGTTTCAATATCTAAGACATCTGAACTGATATAATGGATGTTTCTCATGACTAAATATTATTTTTTTAATTCTTTAATAATTTCTTCTTTTGTTAGCATCATTTGCTCTCCTTTGCTCATATTTTTCAATGTATATTTGTTTGCAAGGAGTTCTTCTTCACCTATAATTATAAGGCTTTCTATATTTCTTTTGTTTGCATATTCCAATTGCTTTTTAAGCTTTGACGTTTGATGATAAAGCTCTGTTTTTATACCTGATTCAATTAAATGATAACGCAAGTCTAAACCCATCTTCTCTTCTTGCTCTCCAAGGTTAGTTATGAGAACTTTTGTCTGATTTTCTTTATTGTCTGGAAATTTACCTAACTCGTTCAAAACATCGTAAATTCTATCAGCTCCAAAAGAAATTCCAACTCCTGAAACATCTTTTAATCCAAAAATACCCGTAAGATTATCATATCTACCACCTCCACAAATACTTCCTATGCTTACATCATTTGCTTTAACTTCATAAATCATTCCTGTGTAATAATTCAAACCTCTTGCTAAGGAAATATCTAGTTCTACTTTACAATTTTTTAAATCACTTAATGATAAATAATCAAACACTTTTTCCAATTCTTCAATTCCTTTTATTCCTATTTCTACATTTCCAAACTGATCTTTCAAAAATGACAATTTCTCTAAAGTACTTCCTTTTATTTCTAAAAATGGACGTATCTTTAAAAACTTATCCTCATCTATACCTTTGCTTAATAACTCTTCCTTTACTTTATCTATGCCTATCTTGTCTATCTTATCTATGGCTGTAGTTATATCGGTAATTCTTTCGGCTTCTCCTATTATTTCTGCTATTCCTGTTAGTATTTTCCTGTTATTAAGCTTCACTGTAACGCTAATGCCTAATTTCCCAAAAACCTCATCAATTACTTTCAGCAACTCATGCTCATACAATAATGAATTACTACCTATAACATCAATATCACATTGATAAAACTCTCTGTAACGACCTTTTTGCGGTTTATCTGCACGCCATACTGGCTGTATCTGATATCGCTTAAATGGAAAACTTATCTCGTTTTGATGCATAACAACATAACGGGCAAAAGGAACGGTCAAATCATACCGCAAAGCCTTTTCACATATTGTTGTTGTTATTTCTTTATAATTTATTTGACTTATATCATTGACGCCTTCCAAAAAATTACCCGAATTAAGTATCTTAAATATCAATTTATCTCCTTCTTCTCCATATTTACCCATAAGAGTATCATATAGCTCAAAAGAGGGCGTTTCTATTGCTTCATAATTATACTTCTTAAAAACTTCTTTTATGTTATCAAAAATATAGTTTCTACGAAATAATTCTAAACTATTAAAATCTCTTGTGCCTTTTGGTATTAAAGGTTTTGTGGCCATTGTCTAATCTTTTATAAGTTTTTTATATCGTGTTCTTTTTGGAGCAATATCTCCTAGTCTCTTTTTCTTATTTTCTTCATACTCCGAGTAAGTACCTTCAAAGAAATAAACTTGCGAATCTCCCTCAAATGCTAAAATATGGGTTGCTATTCTGTCTAAAAACCACCTATCATGTGAAATAACAACGGCACAACCTGCAAAGGCTTCCAATCCTTCCTCCAAGGCTCTTAATGTGTTTACATCTATATCATTTGTCGGCTCATCAAGTAATAATACATTCGCTCCGATTTTTAACGTCATCGCTAGATGCAACCTATTACGTTCTCCTCCTGACAAAATCCCAGTCTTCTTTTCTTGATCCGGTCCTCCAAAATTAAACCTACTAACATAAGCACGTGAATTGAACAATTTCCCTCCAAGATCTATACTATCATTACCTCCCGAAATAACCTCCCATACAGACTTATCTGGATCTATCTCTTGATGACTTTGGTCTACATAGCCTATCCTTACCGTTTCTCCTAATTTTATATCTCCCGAATCGGTACTTTCCATTCCCATCAAAATTCTAAACAATGTTGTCTTTCCCGCTCCATTTGGACCAATTATACCTACTATTCCAGCCGGTGGTAATGTAAAACTTAGATTTTCAAACAATATTTGATCTCCATAAGACTTGCTTATATTCATCGTTTCTATAACATTATTGCCTAATCGAGGTCCTGACGGTATAAATATTTCTAGCTTTTCTTCTTTTTGCTTAACATCCTCATTTAACAAACTTTCATATGATTTTAATCTTGACTTTGACTTAGCATGTCGTGCCTTTGGAGACATACGAACCCACTCAAGCTCTCGCTCCAAAGTCTTATTACGCTTGCTTTCTGCCTTGCCCTCCATCTCTAATCGCTTTGTTTTTTGTGATAACCAAGATGTATAATTACCCTCCCAAGGAATTCCTTCACCTCTGTCTAGCTCAAGTATCCATCCAGCAACATTGTCCAAGAAATACCTGTCATGAGTAACTGCTATAACTGTACCCTTATAATTTTTCAAATGCGCTTCTAGCCATTCCACTGATTCTGCATCAAGGTGGTTGGTTGGCTCATCTAGCAACAATATTTCTGGCTCTTGCAAAAGTAAACGACATAAAGCTACTCGTCTTTTCTCGCCTCCTGACAAATATTTAATCAATTTTTCCTCCTCAGGACAACGTAAAGCATCCATCGCTATCTCTAATTTTGTATCTAATTCCCAACCATTATGCTGTTCTATTAAATCCATCAAAACTCCCTGTCTCTCTATAAGCTTTTCCATCTCATCTGTATCTGTAACCTCTCCAAGCTTGTTATTTATATTTTCATATTCCTTCAAATAACCTGCAATTTCACTAACTCCTTCTTCAACTATTTCTTTTACCGTCTTTTCATTATCTAAAATAGGCTCTTGTGGTAAATAGCCAACATTATATCCTGATGAAAAAACTACGTCTCCATTAAAAGACTTTTCTTCTCCTGCTATAATCTTTAATAACGTTGATTTACCAGAACCATTCAATCCTATAATACCTATTTTTGCCCCATAAAAAAAAGATAAATAAATATCCTTCAAAACCGTCTTCTGTGGTGGATAGGTTTTACTTACCTTTACCATTGAAAAAATAACTTTCTTATCGTCTGCCATGTATTTTTATATTATTTTAAATTTTTTACAAACTTACAAATTTTTTATGATATGGAAAAAAAGGAATTTACTAAATCATTCAAACATTACCACCCACAATGACATAACCACCTGCAAAGCGAGTGGCAAGCATGCATCTCGACACAATAATCCATTCTAAAACTAACATCAAGATGATCGAAGAACATAAGACGCCATCAATTATCTATATATGTTTTTCCTAATGACGAATCTTGGTTTAATTTACTATAACATTTTATTTCTGTTACTATTTTTGTAATAATTTAATATTCAACGCTTTACGCAAAAACATTTAACTCGCTGATTCTCATTGCGTTATATGCTATTACTTCGCCTTTACTTCACCCTAAAGTTACCATAAACCTACTTTTTCACTAAAACACTGACAATAAGTATAATATCTAAACATAGAAAAACACATCTAACACACGTTTATAATTTAGATAATCCTGAAAAAAGTTTACAATCTTTTTTTATAATTTTAATTTTTTGTGTAACCCTATTTTAGGACGAAATACCTTTATAGTACCTTTTATGTACCTTTATAGTACCTTTCATGTACTGTTCATGTACAGTAATAGAATTTTTACACTGAAAATCAAGCGTTTACACAATTGACTGAAAATCAATCTCGTATAACCTATTAGAGTACCCTTAGAGTCATAGCCGTCAAGCTAAGCTTGTATTAAATTGATTTTGTTTGCATTACGTCTTATTTTGCGAACATT
>MEOD01000022.1 GCA_001768555.1 Bacteroidetes bacterium GWF2_29_10 | reverse complement strand
AAATTTGCAAAAATAGAAGTAAAAAAAAGTGGTAATTTAACATCTAAAAATAGTTTTATAAGACACACTTTTTTGAACGGTACCTAAGTTACCCTTACTTCACCTGAAAGTTACCTTAATCCCATTTTACCCACTAAAACACTGACGATAAACACGATACACAAATGTAGAAAAAAATATATAAGACACGTTTATTTTAGATAATCCTGAAAATAAGTTTACAATCTTTTTCCTTAATTCTATCCTTTTGTGTAAACCTATTTTAGGAAAAGACAAGAGATTGCCCATAATTATAATTTTACAAATCTTTTTGTAACACCATTAATTCTAATAAAATAAATACCACTGTCTAAATGGTTAATGTTTAAAATACTAACACCATTACTAATTGTCAACAGTTCATTATAAATTAATAATTTGCCGTAAACATCATATATTTCCACAGTTATTTCTTTTAATTGAGATAATGTTTTTATATATAACATATCGTTAACAGGGTTAGGATAAACAATGAATTTGAAAATTTGAGAATCATCAATTATCAAAGGGAGTTCGTCGTAAGGTAATTCTCCATTATCAATTATCTCTTTTTTACAATTTACGATATTTACAATAACATTGTCAATGCCTGAACAATTTCCTGATTTAACGGTAACGGTGTATGTACTTGTTTGTGTTGGGGCTACAATAATAGCTTGTTTTAAAGATCCAGTATTCCATCTAAATGCTGTTGCAGTAGGGATTTCTGCATTAAGATATGCTTTTTGTCCATTGCAAATAGTTTGGTCGGGGCCTGCATTTACGTTGAGGTCGGTAGAAATGGTAATTACTACGTCATCAGTAGCAAAACATCCGTTATGAGTATATGCTGTAACTACATATGTAGTATTCTGAATTGGCGCAACATTTACTGTCTGAATGCGGAATCCATTACTCCAAAGATAGGCTATACCACCATTAGCAGAAAGGGCTGTAGCTTCACCTTTACAAATAGTTTTATCATCACCTGCATTTGCCATAATATCATTTACCACTACAACAACAGCATCATTGCGAGAACAATTTTCAATGCTAACAGTTACATTGTATGTGGTTGTGGTTATCGGAGTAACATTATTAAAGGCTGTTGTTATTCCATCGTTCCATAAATAGATATTGCCACCTGTTGCCAGAAGATTGCCCGTATCTCCTTTGCATATATAAATATCTGCACCAGCATTGGCTTCTAATGGAGCTTGACTTACAAATACTACAACATCATCTGTGCTTATACATCCATTTGAAATCCCAGATACAGTGTAAGTATTTGTTGATAAAGGTTTCAAATATATTTTGTCTTGCATTGAGCCACTACTCCATTCATAGCTTGTAGCACCTGTAGCATATAACTTGGCTGTATCTCCTTTACAAATAGTTATGTCATTACCTGCATTTACGGAATTTGCACTCATTACGGTTATTATAGCGTCGTCAGTTGCAGTTTCATTATTTAGTGTAACGGTAGCAGTATAAGTGGTGCTTACTAATGGTGCAACAATTATTTGCTTAGAAGTTTCTCCTGTACTCCACAATACGGTTCCATTAGTTTTTATGCTCAATATCGCACTTTCACCAGCACATATAGTTTTATCTCCCTCAATTGTAGTAATAAGTTCTTGTGTTTTGAATGTGTTTATAGCCGTAAAGTCAGAATAGATTGTCCTTTGTGAATTACATAAAGTACGTATCTGCCATTCATAAACAGTGTTAGGCTTTAACATATCAATATCATTGCAAACTGCACAGCCTATTTGCAATACCATCTTTGACGAATCCTTACAAATATATCTCCAAGTATTGCTACCTTGTTCTCTCCATCTCAATAAAGAGTTGATAGTTCCCTTCCCATTCTCCCACTTAAGGATTGCACTTGTATTGCTTATTGATGTAGCTGTCAGATTTACGGGCTCTGGGCAAGATGGTATTGTGCTGAACTCTTCCAAAGTTGTGAAGTCTGAATAAAACTCGTTTGTGCAGAACTTCCTAATCTGCCATTCATAGCTTGTATTTAAAGACAGATTATTTACTGTAAAGCTACTATCAGGACTGTTTATATAATAGTAAATAAAGTTTTTCACATCAGAGCCTTTAACTTTATAACGCAATAGATAACGATTAGCCTTAACATCGTTGTTCCATTTAAAAGTTGCTTTACCCGCTGAAATATTTACAACATTTGTACCTTTAGTAATTTCACAGTTTGAAACCGAAAAAGTTGTAAATGATATTAAATCGGAAAAGCAAGAATATGTTTGATTATCCTTTATTGCTCTCATTTGCCATTCATATTCTGTATTTGCCTGTAAGTATTTTGCCGTTACAGATATATCTGTAGAATATGCATTTATATAAATCCAGTTTCCTGTTGGAATTTTTGTTCTATATCTTACGATGTATTGACTTACATCCTTTATTACATCCCATTGTAGTATTGCAGATATATTGGTTATGTCTGTTGTTGCACAAATAGGAGTAGCTAAGTAATTCGGAGATAACACATTTGCTGTCCCAATCGCTATTTTACCTTTACTATCTGTTACCGTTACCGTATATAAGCCTCTTGGAATATTATTGATTGTGTCATCACTTGAATTATTCGACCAACTGTATGTGTATGGAGGAATGCCACCTGTAGCAATGACAATAGCTCTTCCATCGCTTGAGGTATAGCAACTTGCATTTGAGGTGTATATTTTATCAATACTCGGGAAAGAAGCATTAACAAAAACTATTACAGAATCCTCTGCCGTACAGCCATTCTCTACTGTTGCTGTTACATAATAAGTTGTTGTTTCTGGAGGATAAACTATTGTAGAGCTTGTTGTAGCATTATTGCTCCATTTATACATGCTTCCTCCTGTAGCTGTTAAGTTTACTTGTTCACCTGCTGTTATTGTTTTATTATTTCCTGCCTCTGCGATTATATTGTTGACCGTATTTATTGTTGTGTTTGTTATAATAGGTGGGTTATAATCAAAATAAATCTCTGCCTTGTTTTTAATCTTTGTGCAAAGACCTAATCCACTATTTGGGACAATTCTATATCTAACATATCCCATACTACTATCATAATTAGTAGCAGTGTCAGGAAGGTTGATATTCATAAATTCAAATACAGCAACATTATCGCCTCTATTACTGTAAACCATATCATGACTACTACTTACTATTTCAATAGTTCCCTTATTCAAATTTTTATCAAGAGTATCACGAATAATAACATTCTTTGCTGGCAATGTCCCAACATTCTGGAAGTTTATAACATAATCAAGTGTGTCGGTCTCTGAAATGGTTGTTAAAATATTAGTCTCTTTATTATTAGGGTCATAAGAATTGCCAATTATTCTATAATCTGTATAAGAGTTATTTGAAGGATAACAATCTATTGAATCTATTATAATACTTGATGTAAAAGAATACTCATCCCCATTTTTTGTTCCATTTGGTATTAATAATTCAATCCACAATGAACCATATTGCTTATAGTTTAGATTCAAATCTATAGAAATACTTGTCTTTTCAATCTTTGATGTTGCAATAGGCATTGTAGCATCAAAATCACGAGTGCAAGACACAAATTTGAATGAGCTATCAAAATCTAGTTTTAAAGTAGCTTTTTCTTTGTTGTTTGTATAGTTTGTATAATAAATTAAAAACTTATGAATTTCCCCACTTTTAAAATCTCCATGTGTAAGAAAATGAGAACTCACATTATGACACATAGGAATATACGTAATAATTACAGAATCCTCAATATTGCATTGTCCATTTGATGCTGTTACAAAATATTCTGTACTAACAGTTGATTTTACATAAATACTCTGCTTTGTTTGCCCATCACTCCATAAAAACGTAGCATTAGAAAGATTGGTAGAGGCATAAAGATTAGTACCATCTCCAATATAAACGAACTTATCATTGCCTGCATTAACATAGCCTACTTGGACATAAACATAATCAGTACCCGTGCAACCATTATTATTTATTGTAACATAATAATTAGTTGATGTTGTTGGAGAAACTATATTTACTGAATCCTTAATACCATTACTCCAACTAAAAGTACCTGTTCCTTTGGCTACAAGCCTTATGCTATCACCTAAACATACAACTTGACTTGCTCCTGCATCAACGGAACATTTAAGATTTACTGTTACTGAATCAACAATTGAGCATTGCCCATTTGATGCTGTTACAAAATATTTTGTTGTTGTTGTAGGTTTGACAGAAATACTCTGCATTGTTTGTCCGTCACTCCATAAAAATGTTGCATTAAAAAAATTAGTGTTAGCATAAAGATTCACATTATCTCCAATAGAAATTAACTTATCATTGCCTGCATCAACATATCCTATTTGAACAGAAACATAATCAGAAGCAGAACAACCATTAGTATTATTTACAGTAACAAAATAAAAAGTTGATGTTGTTGGAGAAACTATATTTACTGAATCTTGGACTCCATTAATCCAACTAAAAACATCTGTTCCTTTGGCTACAAGCCTTACGCTATCACCAAGACATATAACTTGATTTGCACCTGCATCAACAAAGACTGGCGTTACTTCTACAAAGTAAGAATCTGAAGCTGTACAACCCCATAAATTTTTTACAGTAACAGTATAGGTCATTGAGCTATCTATCTTATCATAAATATAATCGCTTTTATTCCCTGTATTCCATAAATATTCTGGATAAACACCACCTGATAAAATTAAATATGTATTGTCCCCTGGGCAAATCCTTGCAGTATCTCCAATCTCTAATGTATTATTAATGTGAATTTTCACCGAACAAGACACTAATGTATCATCAGCGACAAGCACTTTAATCGTTTTATTTGCATAGCAATTTCCACTTGAAACTTTAATTCTATATGTTGTAGATGTATTAGGAGATACTGCAATGGATAATGTCTTTAAATAAGAAGGATACCATAAATAATCATAAAGAGAGGAGCTCCCGCCTGTTACAATGGGATTTAAGATAATAGTATCTCCTTTATTAATAGTATCATCAGGAAGCTCTATAATTATCTCTGGCAATACTGTAACAACAAAATCATCAGATGAAGTACAACCATTAAGCCTTGTAACCGTAACCGTATATGTTGTTGTTATTGATAAATTTAAATCCAAATTATAACTACTACTGCCATTACTCCATTTATATTGATCATAATTTTCAATTGGATAAGCCTGTAAATAAATATGACCGTTAGGACATATCGTGTCATAATAATCATTCTTTATATTTATAGATTTACACAATGTGTCTCCTTGAATTCTCACTGCAATACCGTCTGTAGCATTACATATTCCATCATTAACAGTCAAAATATATGAAGTTGATTTATTTGGGCTAGCTACAATATCTTTAGTCGTAACACCATATTGCCATTTGTAATTGTACGTCCCACTTCCTCCTGTAACTATTGGGTTAAGGACAATAGATGTTCCACTTTCAATAGTTGTATCATTAGGTAATTTAACTTTAAAAGAAGCATCTATTATTACAAATGTAAAACTGGCTGTTGCAGTACATCCATTCTCAAAAGTTGCAGTAACCGTATAGGTTGAATTTGATACAGGGTTTACATAAATATATATTCCAGTTTCCCCATTACTCCATAAATATTGAGCCGTATCATCTACATTCGCAAGTATTCTATAATTGCCCATATCAGGACAAATAGTGTCAGAGTCAAATGCATCCCAATAATATTCTGAAAGTCTCACATCACATGATTGACTAAAGCTATTGTTGGATATAGCTATTGAAGCTAGAGTTACTAATATAAAAAGTAATTTTTTCATAATAAATTGCCTCCTAAATAATAAAAATTTCATTTTGTAAATATATATAATTTTTTTCAAATTATTATTTTTATGAAATTATTTTATAAAAATGTGCTATTTTTTGGTGAATGTTTGTAAATTTTGGTGTTTTGACGAGTCTTTTGGTAAAGCCTTTAATTAAAAGGTTGAACTACGCAAAGTTCGATAATTAATTTATTGTGTGTTTGTTTAACCCAGATTCGTCATTAGAAAAAACATAATAGATAATTGATGGTGTCTCATGTTCTTCGCTCACCCTAATGTCAGAAGGGATTTTAGTGTCGTCCTTTCAGGACTTGGATTTGAGAGATGTATGCTTGCCACCCGCTTCGCAGGTGGTTATTATTGTTTCGCTCCTTTGGAGCTATTAATTTGGATTTATTATTATCAAAAAAATCCTAATGACTAATTTGGGTTTAATTAAAGACATTGAAAAACCGTTGCAATGCAAAATTGTTGAATAATTTTGTATATTTGCAGAATAAAAACAGAAATAATATCACAAATAGGATTTGCCGAATTGGATAATTCTTTACGGTCAAACCTATACAAAGTTTACATGAACTACAATCTTTGATATTTACACATTCCCTATGATTACTTATTCAAAAAATATTACAAGCTAATTTTCTTTAAAATTGTTATGTCTTTTTTATAAAATACTTCCCAGTCTTTTGAATGTTCTAATTCATTAATTGCTGATTCAAATTCATCTTGAGTCATCGGATAGGGATTTTCTTTATCTGAATATACTATATACTCAGCATCCTTAATAATTGGAAATTGATATATATTATCCCTCAATGATAAATGCGGCAAAAATGGCGATTGCGAACTTACAACAACATGTTTAGGTATCTTGGAAAGTTGTTTATGTACATTGCTAACGTCATAGCTATTTTGATAATGACTTTTTTCATAAAATCGAATTCTTATTTTGTCTGTGTAATATACAGTATTAACCATTGTTTTTATTGTTGATGCAGTTGCTAACAACAGTACAAATAATGACAAATATTTAATTAATCGTTTAGAATTTAGTTCAGATATCGTTAAAAATATACCTATAGTCATTATTGGAGCAAATTCAATGCTATATTGACCTCCAATGCCCCACATAGAATAATTATCATGAAAAAGTTTCTGAAAATATATTGGTAACAGCATTAATATATATTGCGGTTTCTTTATCAAAAACAATATGCCAGAGGTTACTAGCAAAACATGTAATTCCATTTTTACAAAATCTCCATGCGTATCGTTAGTATGATTTGTAAATAAAACTTTCACTGAATCTATAGGATGTGATATTAAATGAATAAACGCATCAGTGAAATTATTTCCTAAATAACTGTAATGAAAATGAGCATAACTCCCAGCATTAGAAATTAATGGCATTAAAACGGACGTGATTATAATAAAACTAACGATACTGAATATTGATGAAACAATTAAATAATTTCGTAAATAAATGTCCTTACGATGCTCTATTGCTAAACCAACACAAATAAAAAACAACCATAATGAAATATTTTCCTTTGACACGATTATCAATATCAAGAATATTGAGGATACAAGGTAATTTCTCCTTGCCACTGAATAAAAAAGCCAAGGAATTAATGCAGCTGCAACTACATTGCTATGATAATCAAATGAAATCGCCGCAAACACACCAAAAAATACATAGAAATATATTGTAGCAAAAAAAGCGACAGGTATATTTTTTTTTATCTTTTTAAAAAAAGTATATACACCTATGCCTCCATATAAAACTGCAATTATTTGAACTATTAATAAAGTATATGTTCCGAAAAGAAGCGATAAAGGAGAGAAAAAGATTAAATATAAATCAAAATGATCAGCTAATAAATTTTCCCCAACGTTTTTAAAAACACAGCTATCATTGCTTTGAAAACGAATATAATCATACAAAGCATTTGTGTATACTCCTAAATCCAATGCATATGTCCTAAAATAATAATGATTAACTAAAGAAATCAAGGAATATATAACACCAAAAAATAGACTTATTAACACTATGTATTTATGATCTTTTATTTTTTTCCATAATGAATTTGTTTGGAACAGATATCTACATAATGGTCGCAATTTATTTGTATCTCTTTGTTCGTGGTCTGAATACTTATGCTTGCGTAAATTTACTCCTAAAAGTTGATGTGATACATCTTTGATATCTATTTTTTCCATTCTGCAAAATTACTGTTTTCTCTAAATTTCACTATTATTGTCATGAAATAGGTTTTCAAAAATACAAAATATTTATTAATTAATTCCTGATACTAAATTGTTATCAAGTTTGTGATTTAGATTGTTGTATAAAGGGATAATGCCACACCTATGGTGTTTAATGTGTTTGCGTTATTTGTTTTGCTATAATAATTTCACACCTACGGTGTTTATGATATTTAATTATTGTGGGTATTATGATAGCGTTTAGGTATGATTACTCATTAGGATTTTTTGATTATATTGAGACCGTTGCAAGGTGAAATTTCAAAAACAATCGCTTAAATTATTTTCCGCAATAAATAATTAGTAGCTTATAATCAACCACTTGACAATTTAGGTAACTTTGGGGTACATTAAGGGTACTTTTAAGGCACAGTAAAGGCACTTTAAATGCCATAGCCGTCAAGCTAAGCTTGTATTAAATTGATTTTGTTTGCATTACGTCTTATTTTGCGAACATTAAATGAATTAGAATTATTATT
>MEOD01000021.1:4431-39751 GCA_001768555.1 Bacteroidetes bacterium GWF2_29_10 | reverse complement strand
AGAATAAACATCCTTAACTTTAATTATCAGTATATTAACTAAAATAGCACAATATGATAAAATTGATTGTGTTTTTTTTATAGCTAAATTTTCGCATGCTTTATACCTTCTTATATAAATTCAATTCCAATATACCAACAAATTTAACAATCAAAAAACAAAATAAAATATTGATAATTATTTATAACTATAATTTACAACTATTTACATTGCAAATTTTCTAATGGTATCCATTAGAAAATTTCAAAAATATTTATGGCGTTTCTCTAATGGACAATCTGGGATAATGTAAAGTATATTAAAAAACGCAGCATCTATTTTTGAAATTTAGCAATTTTAGATTGGCTATAAGGTTAATTTTTTTTATGGCAACATAATTAAATTTTTTTTTAATATTTTATTAAAAAAAATTGTTTCTATTAGTTTTTTTTTTATTATCTTTGTACTTTATTATTAGTAAGAAGATTTTAAAATTTAAAAAATAAACAAACAATTATGAAAAAATTACTCTTTTTATTTAGCTTCCTAGCTATATTTTTAAGCATTAATGCCCAGACATTAATGAATGAAGATTTTAACACCCTATACTCATCTAGATTCTATTCTTCTGGAGGTAGTCAAAGTGCAGGAACTTATTATACTTGTTCTTTTGACAATGGGGTTGCTTTATTTAGCTCAACTACTTCTCCTTACCTTGTTACTAAAACAATGTTTGTACCTCAAGGAAAAGATTTGAAAATAGATTTTAAATTAAGTAAAGCATCTACTTATACTTCAAGTCCTGATGTATATATTAGATTTAATGACGCAACTTCTTTTAATACTTCAGATCCAACGGATAAAACTTGGACAAAAATATTAACAGCAAGTTATTTCTCTTGCTTAAATAATACCGTAACAATCCCTACTGCAATAGCTGGAGGACAAAGATTTAGTATTGCTATACATTTTAAAAATGCTTCTACTTCTAATTGGGTTGCTATTGATGATTTAGTAGTTACAGCTGTTAACGGAGTTGCTGTTCCTACAACTTATACTGAAAATTTTACAACAAATAAATGGTATCCTACATCTGGATATGTTAAAATTCCTTATTATAGTAGCAATAGCTCTGCTTCGGCTTATTCTTATTTATGGACTGGAGGAGCTTCGGGTACTTTTGATTATTATGTCGCATTCTCTACTGGTTATGACACTCCTGGTAGTACTAAAATTATTACTCCTGAAATAAATACTTATTATTATGCAAATGGAGAACTTTCATTTATGTACAAAGCAATGTACCCTTGTGGTGGCCCTGCTGGAGCTACTTATGATGAAGATTATTCATTCTATGCCCCTAAAGTATATATAATGAAAGGAGGGGATTGTGATACTTGTACTTGGAAAGCTCTTAATGTTAAATATGCCTTTGCAGATGGAACATGGCGTAAAGCTACCGTTGATATTTCTGATTACAGATATTCAAATATTAGACTAAAATTTGAAAGAGGAGGAACTTGTTCTAATCCTTATGAAGGTATTGATAATATTAAAGTCTTTGATAGAAGTTGTAAACTTAGTGGAAAAACAGCTGGAGCTATTTCAGGAACTAATAGCCCTGGTTTAAATGAAAATACTTCTTATTCTATATTAGACTCAAATGCTGATGCTAAATATTACAAATGGATGCTTCGTAAAGATGCTAATCTTTACGAAACAACTCCTTATATAGTATCTGGACAAGGAACTAAAAATGTTGTCATTAATCTTAATGGAACTACAGCTTCTTCTATAAAATTATTATGCATACCTTACGATGCAAAACCTGACACGCAACCTGACGCTTGCTATGCTTCTACTGCATTCATGTCTCTAACTCCAAAACCTAACTTGCCTGTTGCAATTGCAGCAACTAATGTAACTAATATGCAATTTACTGCTAATTGGAACACCGCTTTACTTGCAACTAAATACTATATTGATGTTGCTACAGATGCAAATTTTACATCATTTGTTTTAGGTTATGAAAATTTAGATGCAGGTAGTGCTACTAATTTTATTATTACAGGTTTGGCTGAACATACTTATTACTATTATAGAGTTAGAGCTGCAAATGATAAAGGCTCTTCTAATAACTCTAATGTTATTAGCATTAAAACTAAAGGAAAACCTCCAGTTCCTAATAATTTAGAAGTTCTTGACCTTGGTCGTACTAAATTCGTTGCAAATTGGAATTCCTCAATGGATGCAACAAAATATTATATTGATGTAGCAACAGATGGAACATTCTCTAACATAGTAGCAGGATTTAATAATAAGTTATTAAATTCAACTGACACTACTTTTTTGGTTGAAGGTTTATTACAAAATATTACTTATTATTATCGAATTAAGGCTTCAAACGAATATGGAACAAGCTTAAGTTCTAATGTTATATCTGTAGTGACTACTTGTCCTATGCCTTATAACTTAAATGTACCTTCTACTTCTAGTATAACTGCTTTATTAACTTGGAAAAAACTTATTGATAGCGAGTATTACTTGATTAGATGGAGAGTAAAAGGATCTACTACTTGGAGCTATTATAATGCCCCTGGAAATACAAGTAGTGTTGTTGTTGGAGATCTTACTGCAAATACTGTTTATGAATGGCAAATGAGAAACTGGTGTAACTTAACAAACTCATATTCTCCTTTCTCTCCTTTCAATGAATTTGCTACATCTTCTGGTATAGGCTGTGATATGGCAACTAATTTAATTGCAGATAGTATTACTACTACTTCTGCTAAACTAACATGGGTAAGACCATCTAAAGGTTACCAATACTACTTAAGATATGCTCTTAATGGTTCTTCATCTTGGACTTACGTTACATTAGATTCTACTGCTACATCTTATACAGTAACAGGACTTACTAGCACCACATCTTATCAATGGCAAATGAGAACTTTCTGTCAAGGTGGTACTGTTGTTTCAAATTTTACTCCTATTTATAACTTTACAACATTAAATAATTGCAATGCACCTTCTGGATTATTAACAAATAACATCACTTCTTCTAAAGCAGTTTTAAATTGGAACAGTGTTACTGGTGCTAATTATATTTTAGTGAGATATAGAATTCAGGCAGGTCTTTGGAAATATTTATGGTTAGCAGGTACAGCTCAAGTTGTTCAAATTGGATGCGACGTATGCGCTCCTGCTGATAAATTACAACCAAATACAACTTATGAATGGCAAATTAGATCTGTATGTGATGTAGATAAAACAGTATATTCTAACTTTACAGACATCGAAACATTTAATACTTTACCTTTAAAAAAATTAAACGAAAATATTCTTACTGCTAAAAATAATATAACATCAAATAAGTTAAGTATATATCCAAATCCTTTTAAAAATCAAACAACAGTATCGTATTCTGTAAAAGAAAACTCTTTAGTTAATATTACTGTTTATAATTTATTAGGTGAAAA
Source organism: Bacteroidetes bacterium GWF2_29_10 (assembly GCA_001768555.1). GTDB lineage: Bacteria > Bacteroidota > Bacteroidia > Bacteroidales > GWE2-29-8 > GWE2-29-8. The sequence continues at coordinate 36,293 of MEOD01000021.1, read as the reverse complement.
AGTAGCTACTCTTGTTGACGAACAAAAAGTAGCAGGAAATCATAAAATAGAATTTCAATCAGGTAATGAGAAAAATAATGGCATATACATTGTTAGATTAAATATAAACGGTGAAATACTACAAAAGAAAATAGTTGAAATATCAGAATAAACAATTATTTTAATACTTTATATAAAAAAGGAGCTATAGGCTCCTTTTTTTATTATAACAGAAATATAATGGATAATAAAGAAATAAAAGATAAAATAATTTTACTAAGGAATGAAATTTCTCAACATAATTATAATTATTATGTCTTATCAAAACCAACAATAAATGATAAGGAATATGACTTCTTATTAAAAGAATTAGAAATTCTTGAAAAGCAATACCCTGAATATAATGACGAGCTATCTCCTACACAAAGAGTAGGAAGTGATTTAAATAAAAAATTCAGTTCAGAAAAACATGTTTTTCAAATGTATTCTCTCCCAAACATATATTCTAAAAATGAGTTCTTAGATTTTGATAATAGAATAAAAAAAGAAATTGGAGGTAATTTTGAATATGTTTGTGAATTAAAATTTGACGGAGTAGCAATAAGTGTTACATACATAAATGGGAAATACACAAAAGCATTAACTCGAGGTAATGGAATAATTGGAGATAATGTAACTGCAAATATAAAAACAATTAACTCAATCCCTCTAATGTTAAATAAAGGTAATTTCCCTAAACATTTTGAAATAAAAGGAGAAGTTATCCTAAGTAAAGATAATTTTCAACAAATTAATAAAGACCGAGAAGACATTGGAGATATTCCTTTTGCTAACCCTAGAAATGTAGCCTCTGGAACAATTAAGCTTTTAGATCCTTCTATAGTAGCTAAAAGAAAATTAGATTGCTTCTTTTATTATATACAATCAAATGATATCAAATTAGACTCACATTTTGAAATGTTAAAAGAAGCTAAAAATTGGGGATTTAATGTGTCTGATTTCATTGCTAAATGTGAAAATATCGAAAACGTATTTGAGTTTATTGAATATTGGAATACAAAAAGACATGAACTTCCTTATGATATTGATGGAATTGTAATTAAAATAAATTCATTAAAAATCCAAAATGAATTAGGATTTACTGCTAAAAATCCAAAATGGGCTATTGCATATAAATATCAAGCAGAAAAAGCTAATACAAAACTTATGTCTGTTGATTTTCAAGTTGGACGAACAGGAGCAGTTACCCCTGTTGCAAATCTTGAGCACGTATTTTTAGCAGGAACAACGGTAAAAAGAGCAACTCTCCATAATATTGAGAACATTAATAAATTAAATTTACATATTAACGATGAAGTTATTATTGAAAAAGGAGGAGAAATTATTCCTAAAATAATTGAAGTTGATGCAAGCAAAAGAACTCCTAATGCAATAAAGGTCAAATTTATAAATAATTGCCCAGAATGTAATTCCAAATTAATTCAAAAAGAAGGAGAATCAATAATATATTGTCCAAATGAAAAACATTGCCCTCCACAAGTAAAAGCAAAATTAGAACACTTTGTTTCTAAAAAAGCTATGAATATAGAAGGTATAGGTTATGAAACAATAGAACTACTCTATGATGCAAACCTAATAAAACGAATAGATGATTTCTTTAAAATAACAAAAGAACAAATAATTCAGCTAGAAAGAATAGCTGAAAAGTCTGCTAATAATATTATTAATAATATAGAAAAATCAAAAAATGTTCCATTTGAAAGAGTCGTTTTTGCTATAGGAATAAGATATGTAGGTGAAGTTGCATCAAAGAAGTTAGCTTACTATTTTAAAAATATTGACAATATAATGAATGCTTCTCGCGAAGAACTTCTTGCTGTTGATGAAATTGGAGATAAAATTGCAGATAGTATAATTGCTTTCTTTAATGATTTTGATAACATTACTGTTATTAAAAACCTTATGGATAATAAATTACAATTTGCTATTATTGATAATGCAAACAGTGCTGCAAAAACAAATATTTTAGAAAAAAAATCTTTCGTAATTTCAGGCGTATTTAACAAATTTAGTAGAGAACAGATAAAACAAATTATCGAACAAAATGGAGGTAAAAATTCGTCAAGCGTTACATCTAAAACAAATTACTTAATAGCAGGAAATGAGCCGGGGCCTTCAAAAATAACTAAAGCTAAAGCTTTAAATATTCAAATCATCACAGAAGATGATTTTGTCAAAATGATTATGCAAAAATAACGTATACAGTAAAAATAATTGCTACTTTTAAATAAACAAAATATGCAATTTTCAAAAAAATTGTATATTTGTTGAAATTTGAAAAATAACTATCTAAAAACAAATATGTATGAAACAAAAAAAAATTATTGATTATGCAACTTGGCAAAACCAAACTTTTAATTGGGGCAAAAAATTATTTGTATTTGCCTTTTTATTTATAATTTCATTCAATACAAAAGTCCAGTCTTGCACTAATTTACTCGTAACTAAAGGAGCATCAAAAGATGGTTCCACTATGATTACATATTCGGCAGATTCTCATGTACTATATGGAGAATTATATTATAGACCTGCAGCATCATACCCTGAAGGTGTTATGCGTGATATATATGAATGGGATACTGGAAAATATCTTGGAAAAATAAAACAAGCAACTCAAACTTATTCTGTAGTTGGAAATATTAATGAATATCAAGTTGCAATTGGCGAAACAACTTATGGTGGTCGTGACGAACTGCAAAATCCAGAAGGAATTATGGATTATGGTAGTCTTATTTATGTTACGCTTCAAAGAGCTAAAACAGCAAGAGAAGCTATTAAAATAATGGAAGAACTTGTAAATGAATATGGATATTATAGCTCAGGAGAATCTTTCTCTATTTCTGACCCAAATGAAGTTTGGTACATGGAAATTATAGGAAAAGGTCCTAAAAGTAAAGGAGCTAATTGGATTGCTTTAAAAGTGCCTGATGGTTATATATCAGGTCATGCTAACCAAGCTAGAATAAGACAAATATCTTTGAATGATAAAGAAAATTGTTTGTATGACCCTAATATGATTGCTTTTGCTAAAGAAAAAGGGTATTTTAAAGGTGATGATAAAAATTTTAGTTTTGCTGATGCTTTTGCCCCATTAACTTATGGAGCATTAAGATTTAGCGAAGCTAGAGTGTGGAGCATGTTTCGAAGAGCTGCTCCTTCTTTAAACATCCCTATAGATTTTGTAAAAGGTGTTGACGGTGCTAGCCCTATGCCTTTATGGATTAAGCCTGATAAAAAATTATCAGTTCATGATGTTATGCAATTAATGAGGGACCATTACGAAGGAACTGAATTTGATATGACTAAAGATTTAGGTGCAGGTCCATATAGTTTACCTTACAGATGGAGACCTTTAACTTGGAAAGTAGATTCTATAGAATATCTTAATGAAAGAGCTATATCTACTCAACAAACGGGGTTCTCTTTTGTTACTCAAAGTCGTTCTTGGTTGCCTAACCCAATCGGAGGTATTATATGGTTTGGTGTTGATGACACTTATAGTACTTGTTATGTCCCTATGTATTGTGGAATTAGAAAAGTTCCTTATAGTTTTGCAGAAGGTACTGGTTCATTCCATCAGTTTAGTTGGGATGCAGCTTTTTGGGTATTTAATTTCGTTGCCAATTTTGCATACTCAAGATATTCTGACATGATTGTAGATGTGCAAAAGGTCCAATATGAATTAGAAGGAAGCTTTTTTTCAATGCAACCAGAAATTGAAAAAAAGGCAGATGCTTTATATAAAATATCTCCAGAAATGGCCCGTGAGTATTTAACAGAATATTCCGTTGCACAGGGAGATATGGTTACTAAAAGATGGATGAAATTAGGAGAGTCTCTATTATTTAAATATTTAGATGGTAACGTGAAAGACGAATATGGAAAACCAAAACATATAGGTTATCCTGAACAATGGAGAAAAAGAATTGCAGATGATACTGGAGACCATCTTAAAATGAAAAAACTTAAAAATGAAGCTCCTAGCTCTCATTAAATTATTGTTTAAATATTATTGTTATAATTTAGAGGCAGGTAAGTTATCTGCCTCTAATTATAATATAGACATAGGAATACAATAAAATATAAAATGTTTTTAACACTAAAAGAAGTAAATATAAGAGAGGTTCTTAAAATTTTACTTATAGGTTTTTTTGTAGTTATTGGAACATTTCCTGAAAATGATTGGACTTTTTCTGTTGGAATTGATCCTCCTATGTCATGGGTGTTTAATTATCTATATAGTAATGACCTAAGTATTGGGAAACATATTTTATTCCCGCATGGCCCATTAGCTTTCTTTATGTATCCCTTACAGGAGAATATTTTAATAGCAACACTTATAACATCTTTATTAAAAATTCTTTTAGTCATTAATGTTTCTTATTTACTTCAAACAAAGAAAAATTATAAATGGATTATCATTTTCTTTATTGCATATCTAATATCAATTATTGCTGGTTTTTACCACTTAATTTTGACTAATATTATTCTTCTATTTTGCAATTATTTTATTTATAAAAAGTATATATTTAAAATATTAGCATTTATTTTAACTGCTTTTGCTTTTTATGTAAAAGCAAATGTAGCAATCATGTCAGGGTTGCTATGTTTCACATTTTTTCTTTACTATATGTTTTTTGAATATAAAAGTTACAAAAGTATTATATGTGATATTTTTACTATTATTAGTAGTGTTATTTTATTTTGGCTTTTAATGTATGGGACCTTCTCTGGTTTAGTTAGATATTTTATAGGCATATTTAATCTAGCTCAAGATAATTCTGCCGCAGCAAGTTGGTATCCATATAATAATTGGTGGATTCTTTCTGCATTTTTAATAATATCTTTTTCTATACCGTTTATTAATAAAACAAAGAAATCATTATTCTATGGAATACTAATTTCTTTAAGTCTTTTTGCTGCATGGAAACATGGAATGTCTAGAGAAGATTTTAGCCATGTAAGAGGATATCTCTTTTATGTTATAATATCATTGCTAATTTTTATAATGTTTAATAGAAAAAACATCTTTAAAAATACTGTATTATCAATTATTGCAATATTACTGCTTTCTATAAATATGAAAAATAGTGTTAATTACACTCCTTTAAAATATGAATTAATTAGAATAAATAATTTTGTTGATTTTGTTACTAAATATTCTGAAATAAAAACAAAAGCAAAAATAAAAATAAATGAAAACATATCGTCAAACAAACTACCTCTGTCAATTAAGAATTCATTAAATAAAAAAACTGTTGATATTTATCCTTGGGATTATTCAATTATCCCTGCAAACAACTTAAATTGGCAACCAAGACCTGTGATACATGCTTATGCTTCTTATACTAATTGGTTGGATAAGCAGAATGCAGAACATTTTAATTCAAAAAATGCTCCTCAATTTATTATATGGGAACTAATTAACTCCTGTTTTTACAGTATAGATAATAGGTATGCTTTTAATGATGAGCCTTTAACAATTATCCAATTAATAAGTAATTATTATTATTATTATTCAAATAACAAATTCGCAATTTTTAAAAAGCGTTTAAATCCTATAAAATCAAAAAGTAATTCAATCAAAAAATCAACTTTAAATTGGGGAGAATGGGCAAATGTTCCTCAACACAAAAATTCATTGGTTCGTGTAAAATTAAATTTTGATAAAAGTATATTACAAGCAATTAAAACTTTCTTTTATAAAGACGAACAGTTTTGGGTTTATCTAAAATTAGACAATGGAATTATTATAAAACATAGAATTGTTCCTAAAAATGCCGAAGATGGAATATGGGTTAACCCATACATTTATAATATAAATAAAAAAGATAATGTTAGTCAAATTATGTTTAAAGCTTCTAATCAAGGAATACTATCAGCAAAACTAAACATTGAGTGGGAAAAAATAGACTTCTTTAATGAAACAACTAATTGTCTTTATGATTTTTTTAAGATTAGTGATTTAAAAAAAGATACTATTGTTTTTAGCTCCACAAATACTTTTGAAAAACAACAATATCCATATTGGAATAATAATGTATCATTAACAAAAAAAGTAAAATTTTCAGGTTCTAAAGCTAATTTTGTTAACTCAAACGTATTTTCATCCTCATTCTCTTATCCTTTAGACAGCATGCCTTTTGGAGATTATAAAATAAAGATAGAATGTTGGGCTAAATCAAATAATTATAAGTATTCTAAAAATATTTTACTCATATTATCTATTGATGATAAATTTGGAAATATAAAATGGACAGGAATCCCAATTGATGAACAATTATTTGATAATGAGAATTGGCTAAATATTTCTAATACAATTGAATATAAACACAATAAGAGTAATTGTATTTTAAATGGGTATTTATGGAATAAAAGTAAAAGCGATATAATAATTGATGATTACAAAATTATTATTTTAAACGAAAAAAAAACTAATAATTAAATTTAGAAATTATTCCATTAGCAAAGCCATACTACTACTAATTTCTTTTGCCTTTTTTTTAGCTTCTTCCGCAAATGTCTGATCATTAGATGCATATATTATATCTCTTGAAGAGTTTACGATAAGTCCACAATCTTTATTTGCTCCATATTTAAAAACATCTTCTAAATTGCCTCCCTGTTTACCTACACCAGGAATTAATAAAAAATTGTCAGGTATAATGTTTCTTATTTTTTCTAAGTATTCGGTTTTGGTTGCTCCAACAACATACATTATATTTTCCTGTGTTCCCCATCTTTGTGATGTTTCTATCACATTTTCAAAGAGATGTTTGCCTTTATTATCTTTTATTAATTGAAAGTCATCTGCGCCTTTATTTGAGGTCAATCCTAATATTATAACCCATTTATTTGAATATTCTAAAAATGGAGAGATTGAATCAGAACCCATATAAGGAGAAACGGTAATTGCATCAAATGAAAAATGTTCAAATATTGCTTTAGCATACATTTTTGAAGTATTTCCAATATCTCCTCTTTTTGCATCAGCTATTTTAAATATATCTTTTGGAATATAATTAACTGTTTTTGCTAAACTTTCCCATCCTTTTATACCTTGTGATTCATAAAATGCAAGATTTAATTTATAAGAGATACAATAATTTTGGGTTGCATCAATTATTCTTTTATTAAATTCAAATATAGGGTCTTCATAGTCAAGTAAGAAAGTAGGTATTTTTTCTATGTCTGTATCCAACCCAACACAAAGGAATGTTTTCTTTATATTAATTTGTTTTATTATATCCTCTTTTTTCATGTTATTTATATGTCACTAAATCCTTCTTTTAATCTTTCTGCATTTTCTGCAACTTGTAATGCACCTATTATAGGCATAATGTCTCCATCAATAATAGCTTGCAAATTATATAAGGTTAATCCAATTCTATGCTCTGTAACCCTTCCTTGAGGATAATTATATGTTCTTATCTTGGCGGATCTATCACCTGTAGAAACCATTGTCTTTCTTTTAGATGATATTTCATCCAAATATTTAGAATATTCCCTTTCAAACAATCGAGTTCTTAATACTCCTAATGCTTTTTCTAAATTTTTAATTTGTGATTTTTGGTCTTGACAAGTAACAACTAAACCTGTTGGAATATGAGTTAGTCTTACCGCAGAATATGTAGTATTTACAGATTGACCTCCTGGACCTGAAGAGCAGTAAGTATCCTTACGAACATCATTCATACTTAAATGAATATCAAATTCATCGGCTTCAGGTAAAACAACTACTGATGCTGCAGATGTGTGCACTCGTCCTTGAGCTTCTGTTTGAGGAACCCTTTGAACTCTATGAACACCTGATTCATATTTAAGTATCCCATATGCTCCATCTCCAGAAACATTAAATATTATTTCTTTATAACCTCCCATTGTTCCAGATGTTTCGTCAACTAGTTCTACTTTCCATCTTTTTGTTTCGCAAAATTTAATATACATACGAAATAAATCTCCTGCAAATATACTAGCTTCATCACCTCCAGATCCTGCTCTAATTTCTACTATAGCATTTTTTACATCCTGAGGATCTGTTGGGAGAAGAAGAATTTGGATTTCTTCCTCCATTTTTTCTTTTGTTTCGGTAAGCTCCTCTACTTCTATCTTTGCCATTTCCCTAAACTCTTCATCTTTTTCTGTATCAAGAATTTTTTTTGATGAATCTAAATTCATGCAAACATTTTTGTACTCTTTATAAGCATTAACTACAGATTGTAGCTCTTTTATTTCTTTGCTTAGCTTTATGTATTTTTTTATATCAGAAACAACATCCGGATCCTTTAATTGTTGGTCTAACTCTTCCCAATGTCTATAGACCGACTCTAATTTATCAAGTAACATCTTATATTATATTTTAATTTTTATTTTCAAAAAAGATTACAAAGATATTAACAATAAAGGAATTCGCCAAATTCGCTTCTTATTGTTAATTTTTTATGAGTTAATGCTTCGCAATGCCCTATAATTTTTGCTTCAATTCCAAAGCTGTTTGATATATTTATAATATCTTCAGTAAATTTTTCATCAGTATATATTTCCATTCTATGTCCCATATTAAACACTTTATACATCTCACTCCATGATGTTTGTGATTCCTCTTGTATAATTCTAAATAGAGGTGGTAATTTAAAAAAACTGTCTTTTATTACATGTAGATTATCTATAAAATTTAAAACTTTTGTTTGAGCTCCTCCTGTGCAATGTATTATGCCATTTATATTATTCTTGTGCTCTTTTAATATTGCTTTCATGACAGGAGCATAAGTTCTTGTTGGGGATAATACTAATCTGCCAATATCAATACCCACTTCTTCTATTTTATCCGTTAATTTATATTTACCACTATAAACAAGACTTTTGTCAATATTATGGTCATAACTTTCTGGATATTTTTCTGCTAAATATTTATTAAAAATATCGTGTCTTGCTGAAGTTAGGCCATTACTACCCATACCTCCATTATATTCCTTTTCATAATTAGATTTTCCAAAAGAAGATAATCCTATAATGACATTACCTGCCTTAATATTATTTTCTATAACCTCTGTTTTCTTTATTCTTGCAGTTACTGTAGTGTCTACAATAATTGTTTTTACCAAATCTCCCACATCCGCTGTTTCTCCTCCTGAATTATGTATATTTATACCATGCGATTGCATATTCTCAAGAAATTCTGATGTACCATTAATTATTTCGGCAATAACTTCGTAAGGTATAAGTTTTTTGTTTCTACCTATTGTTGATGATAGTAATATATTATCAACAACTCCAACACAAAGCATATCGTCAATATTCATTACAATAGAATCTTGAGATATTCCTTTCCATACTGATAGGTCTCCTGTTTCTTTCCAATATAAATAAGCTAGAGATGATTTCGTTCCGGCTCCATCTGCGTGCATTATGTTACAGTAATCATTCTGACCGCCTAAATAATCAGGAATAATTTTACAAAAAGAGTTTTTATACAAACCTTTGTCTAATTGTTTTATTGCCTTATGTACATCTTCTTTTGACGAGGATACTCCTCTATCATTGTATTTGTCAGTTATAGACATTTGATAATAATTTAGTTTTTAAATAAAAAAACATCTTTGTTAATTAAAACAAAGATGTTTTCAATATTATTTGATTATTTTAAGCTTTATTTCTTTTTTTTCCCTTTTGTTGATTTTTTCCCTTCTTTTTTTTCTTCTTTTTTCTTTTCAGTAGGAAAAACTCCACTTCCTGGAACGTAGTCCTGAGAAATAATTCTAAATTCAGTTCTACGATTTTGTTGGTGTTGTTCTTCTGTACACTCTGTACATGCAACCCTTAATTTTGTTTTTCCATAACCTTTAGCAACTAATCTTGTTTGTTCTATTCCTTTTTCTATAAGGTAATTAACAACTGACTGCGCTCTTTTTTGAGATAAATCATTATTATATTCATCAGTTCCTCTTGAGTCTGTGTGTGAAGATAATTCTATAACTAATTTAGGATTATCTTTAAGAGTTTTAATCAACCCATCTAGAGAATTTTTAGACTTATCTAATAAATCCCATTTATCATAAGCGTAATATATTTCAGGTAATGTTATTACTTCATTTGGAGCAGGAATTTGCTTAATTCTAATATCTTTTACTAAATCTTTAGAAGCTTCAAACCCTAAAGTTGTTTCTTTTGCTGATGCAGAGAAATAATTATCCTTGTTTACAGTTATGTCATAAGTGTTATTTTCTTTGATCTTTTTGTTGTCAAAAATATATGTTCCAGTTTTGTCTGTTGTAGTTTCTGCAGTAGTTCCATCTGAACCTACTATTTTAACTATAGCGTCAACAACAGGTTGTTTTGTGCTGTCATCAATAACTAATCCTTTTATACTAAATAATAAAGGTATTTTTTCAAAAGAGTAAATATCATCTCCTCCACGTCCACCAGGTCTGTCTGATGTAAAATACCCTTTTGTTGCTTTGCCTTCAAAAACAATTCCATAATCATTTGAAGATGTGTTGATAGGATATTTCATATTTGTAACATTTGACCATCCATTAGCAGTTTTTTCTGCTTTAAAAATATCAAGACCTCCCATACCAATCTGACCATTTGAAGCAAAATATAACGACCCATCTTTAGAAATATAAGGAAACATTTCATCATTTTCTGTATTAATTGATGGACCTAAGTTTACTGGTTCTCCAAAAGCTTCTGATTTACTAGCTCTTTTTGCTACCCATATATCTCTTCCTCCAATACCATTTGGCATATCTGAAGCAAAATATAATTCTAAATCATCATTACTTAATGCAGGATGTCCCAAGGTAATAACATTAACAGTGTCTGTTATTAATGGAATTAATTCTGCATTTTTCCATTCTTTTCCTTCTTTTACTGAGTGATATATTTCACAACCTAATTGTTTTTTCTTTTTAAATCCACATCTAGTAAAAATTATTTCAGTCATATCACTATTAAAACATGCAGCTCCTTCATTTGCTGCAGAATTAATTTGCATTCCTAGTGGTGATGGCGTACTCCATTTACCTTTCATGTCTTTTTTTGCAGAATAAATATCGGAAAAACTTTGACCTGTCCATGCGTCTTTTTTATCTCCAACGGCGCTTGGTCGTGTTGATGTAAATACAATATTTCTATAATTTTTATCATCTTCAAATATTAAAGAAAAATCTCCATCAGCACTATTCAAACCCTTTACATTTGTAATAATAAAAGGCATTGGATTATCTTTCCATTTTTGAGATAATTTGCAAGATTCAATACCGTCTTCTGCTTTTGTGTCAGATGGTGCTTTCTCTTTATACTTTTCATAATAAACCATTGCATCTGCATACTTGTCATTTGCTTTTAACATATCAGCATAATACAATAATACATAAGGCTCTGGGTAGGTGTCTACAACCTTCTTAAACCATTCTTCAGCCATTTTTGTATCTGCCATTTTCATATAGCAATTACCAATCATAAATGTGGCTTTTGATGTTCGTTCATTGTCTTTTGATTTGGATAATGCTTTCTCATAGAGTGTTTTAGCATCAGTATATTTGTTCAAATCAAAAGCTTTATCAGCTGTTACCATAATGTCTTCTTCTTGTGCTCTTGTAGCTACAGCTACAGACAAGAATAATAATGTAATAAAAAATAATTTAATCTTTTTCATAGTGTTAATAGAGTAATTACTATTTTAATTTTAAAGTGCTAAATTATATATATTTTTCAATATAATGATGAAAAAAAATAAAAAATTGAAATTTTAATAATTGAATTTATCTTTTTACAGATTATTAATTAAGTATATAGGCACTATATTAGACATAAATGTTTGTTTTAATTTGTTATTCATGGTGATAAGGTTCCCCTTTAATTATTGTAAATGCTCTATATAATTGCTCTAAAAATATTAATCTTATTAATTGATGTGAAAATGTCATTTTAGACAATGATATTTTCTGTTGTGCTAGTTTATAGATTCTATTATCAAATCCATAAGGACCTCCAATTATAAAGTTAATTCTCTTTAATGATTTTGTATAAACATTTTCTAAGTAATATGCAAAGTCAATTGAATTATACTCCGTCCCTTTTTCATCAAGAATTATGTTGTAATCTTGTTCTTTTATTTGTTTAATAATTAGTTCACTTTCTTTCTCTTTTATTTGTTGTATGCTTAACGATTTTGTAGTTTTTAAATCAGGTATGATAATTTTTTGATATTTTGTGTATTTCATAATTCTTTTCTCATATTTCTCAATACCTTCTATTAAATACTTATCCTCAGTTTTTGCAATGCAGATTAATCTAATTTCCATCAATATTTTATTTATTTTTAATACTATAATAACTCACAAAATATACACCATTAAATAAACATAACCATTTCTATAAATTTAAAAACATTTTAATTATTGAATCATAATGTTAAAAATAAAGTAAGAAGTATAAAAATTTTCATTATAAACTTTATTTATTCGTACTCCTATTTCAAATGGAAATATTGTTCGGAAAAGATGCGTTTCTGTTGTTAGATTAGCTCCGTACGAATAGATGTTATGTTTTAAACCTTTGCCATAGTTAATGTTTTCGAAGTATGGGTTGAGTATAATTCTTTTGATATATGCAATTGAGCCAATGCTAATGTCAGGATATAGTAAAGGAGTTGCATACATTATGCTATAGGTAGCCATATTCTCATCAAAGAAATCAGCAACACCTTTAGGTATGCTAATAATATTAGAAAAATAGTAAATATCATCAAATTTGTTTTTCTGATATTCAAATCTTAGTTTTAAAATATCGTGATTAAATATTCCTGGAAAGTTAAATAGAGTTTTTATTGCAAATACGTTCTCGTCAAATTTATAACTATAAATATTAAAGGCTGATAGTTTATAATTTATGTCTAAATATTGCATAAATTTTGAGTCAATATCGTTTTGAGTTTTATCAATAGAATGCTTGAAAAATATTCTGTTGCTTGATGCATAAAATTTTTCTTTTGTATTTTTTGTAATTAGGTTTTTATAGCGATAGTCTTCTATTCTTGATGAAATTCCAATGTTGAAATTAGAGTTCCTTGACTTGAAGAATAGGGGAATAGAGAAATAGGCAGAATTATAGTAAAGATTGTATCGCTTAGTATTGCTAATGTTTTTGTTAAGTAAATAAGAATCAAAACCTATTACAGGAAAAAAACCTTTGTATTCAATGTTAAACCCAGCTTTATTATAATTCTTTTCACTATTATATTCATAGTATAATTTGCTAATGGTTGTGCTTAAAACATCTTGAGAAATGAGTGTAAGTCCAGGATTTGCAGTATATTTATCTAAGTCATAATAAAAAGGGGCCCAGCTATGAACGTTAAAAAGATGTGTGCCTTTTCTATATCTTTTAATCTTGTTTATTGGAATGGTATCATACATGTTAAGCAGAGATTCAGACTTACTATCTCTTATTTCTATATTACTTTCAAATACCACTTCTTCTAATTGTGTTCTATCTATATATATTTTTGCTAAATCATATCCATAGTAATTAAACTTAGAAAAATACAATGTATCTGCATAAACGAAGGGGAGAGTTGCTCCATACATTGTATTAGTAAGCTTATAATGTTTTTTATTATCTAAACTAAACAAATAAATATTGCGTATTCCTTTATTGATTGCAGAATAGATTATTTTATTTTCATCATATACTACAGGGTATTCAATTCCTTTATTTACTCCTCCAAAATGATATGTTAGAGAATCATTTTCTAAATTATAAGAACAAATGTATTTTGCATTATTTTCAACCAATATAAAGTAAAGTTTGCTTGCATCTTTATTCCATGAAGGATGATTAATGTTTGCGTAATTGCCAAAGTTTTTTTCTTTTATTGTTTTGTTAGTTTTTACATCAATAATTTTAAGCACAACGTTATTAGTTGTTGTGTACTCAACCACACAAATTTTATTTCCATCATTTGTTATTGCAGGAGAGAAGTATCGAGTATTTCCTTTTAATTTAATTATGCTATTAGTTTTAAGATTGTAAATTTTAATTATAGAATATTGTCTATTAGTCCACCTTACATCGTATTTTATTTCCGACCAAGTTATAAATTGATTGTTAGAATAGATTCTATTAGAGTTTTCGTAGCCTATTTTTAATATGCATTTTTCTTTTTTGTTATTATCTATTTTAATAATTTGATTAGTTGATGTTTGTCCTGTTTTTAAGCAATATAAATTATTATTGTAAGTAAAAGGGTTTATGTAGTTATTATTGTGGTTTTTCTTTCGCTGGTTTAGAGAGTTGTAAGATTCAAAAGTTTTGGTGTTTTGTTCTGCTTTTAGATTTTTTTGCAATTCATTGAAAACCTTATTGTAGTATTTTCTTTTTGACAAGCCTGTAGATTTTTTTATCCCTTTATTAAAAGGAGTTATAGCGTATGGGTTTTTCCCAGAATTTACAATTGGGTAATCTCTAAGTTCAGATTGTTTATAATTATCTGTATAAGACAATAAGGTGTATCCAAATTCATAAGCATCTGGCAAATTATCTTTATACGAACCCATTGACATTTTGTTGAAAGAATACATTTTATTGTTTAAAAGCATAGCTCTTGTTTGGACTGTAAAATCAGCATTTGTTCCTCTTCCCGAAACAGTTCCATTAGTTTCTTCAACCACGGCATCTCCTTCCAAAAACCACATCGGAATATACAACCCAAGTATTCCTCCTATTATATGTTCTCCAAAAATAAACGATAAAAATCGGGTCATGCCTTTATTTACTCTACGCAATTGCACTACGTGTCTTAACTCATGCTTTGCTAATTCTTCAAAAGGATGATTTCCTGAAGCGGATGGTTCAAAAATAGGATATAACTCCATACGCGCAGGTGCCCAAGCCACAATTCCATTCGAAGATATGCTACTGCTATGTATAACCACCTTTAAGCGCCTTTTTATTTTTATGTCGGGATATTTATTAATTGCTTGTTCTAGAAGATTCCCAATTAGAATAGCATTATTTGTAAAATCTTGTTGATGAATTATAGTAAAATTTTCTGTTTGATATGAATACCATTTAATATTTGATGGTTCCTGTCCAGTTTCATAATACTGTGAATAGGAATGAATGTTTAAAATTAAACACATGATACTTGTTAGTAGAAATTTAAAAGGCTTCAGACTAAATTGCATCGAAAATTATTTAACATTGTTATTTTTAACAATACAATTATACAGATTATATTTAAAACAGAAATATATTTTTTGGAATTGAGAAAACGACTTATGGTTATATTTTCAGAAGACGAAAAAAATAAATATTATTTGTATTATTATTGCTCAAAATAAAAATAGCTTTTATTACTTTGATATTAAGTATCTAATAAAATATTTTTATTTTTCATTTACCACTACAAGTTTACCTTGTTCTCTGAGTTTTTCTATTATTTTTTTTATTATTTTACCTCGATTTAACAAACCTTGTTGTTTAAATTCAATACTTCCTTCATTTAGATTTTCTGCTTTACCTAACCAAATATTTACTCTGTCTGCAACTTTTAAAAAATATGCAAGATTGGATGCAGGAGAATCTTGAGGATACTTATCAGGGTCTTCATCAAGTAAGTGAAATACTTGATTTAGAGTAACCATACCTTCTGTCACTAATTCTATGCCATTTAACTTATACGATGGAGGTGTAATATGATTTTCAGACTTATTTACCTCTAGCTGTTTGTTATTAATTTTGGCCGTAATCATAGCTGTTGATCCTCCACTAATAATATGAATCCCTTCTGTTTGCATAAAATGATTAACCCAATCAACATCATCAGATTTCATAAAAGGAGGTCCACTCAATAAATTTACAATAACCCCACGACGATTAAGGGCTAAAATAACAGAACAATCATCTCCTTTTCCTTCTGGCCAATATGATTTTGCTTGATCATGTACTAATCGTGTAATTGTAGAACCATCTACTCGTTCTCTTGGGAGGTAAGACAATAGAAAACTTTTTACTCCATCAACATCCCACCCGCTTGTAAAATATTTTCCAATACCAGATTGAGTAATTCCATCTGAAAGTAAAAGCAAACCTTCTCCTTTATCAATAATACAATTGGATTCTCTAACTATAGCTTTTCCTTGTGTATAAATACGAGTGGGTAAAAGTTGAGCATGGTTTTTATTAACAAGTAGAGGGGGAGGCATTTCGTAAATAAGTATTGTTGTTTGACCATTGTTAAGAATTCGTGCAATTGTAAATACCGAAAATGGAGCTCCTGTTCCCCAAGCTTTATCCATAGTTGATGATACCGCCTTAAATACATCTCTTAACGACATTCCCATTCTTATTAGTCCTATAATACGGGAAACACACATATTCGCCGCAATATGTGCTTTTATTCCAGAACCTAAACCGTCAGCCAAAACTATATTTGTTGCAACTTCATCTCTAAATGTTCCATATGCATCTCCACATGGTTGATCTATTTTTTTTGACGATTGCACTGCAAATATATCCGTGTGTATATACATTTGTTATTTTTTTATAGAGTCAATTAAATTTTTCATTAAAATTTCACCTCTTGCTGTGTTATCTCCAAGAACCTTGGCCAATTCTTGTGCCATACTAATTTGATGTTCAATCAATTCTTGGGCTTTTAAAATCGTTTCTGACTTAACTTCATTGAGCTTGTCTTTGTTTGACTTGCTATCAGTTATGTCAACAAAAATTCCTACTATATTTTTTTCTTCAGGTAATGTATATGCAATTAAATGGCAAATCAGATTATAACTAGAATATTGAACTGCTTGACGAAGTACGTTGTCTTTCCCTGTTATAAGTTTTTCAAAAAGATCGGGATCTATTAGATAGTTTATCTTTTTCCCAATCATTGTATCGGAACATGAAAACATTTTTTTGAAGGCTGTATTCATGTGTATTATCTCCAGTTTATTACTCAATAACACAATACCATTTGGGTCGTGAGTAATTATAGTGTCTATTTTTTGTTCAGCTAATTGTCTCATGTAAGGCATACACATGTCAATTTCCGCTATATTATCTAATACAGCTATAGCTTTTTCTCTACAGGTGTTATAACCACAAGATGTACAATTTAATTCATCTGATATTTGGTGTTTCCCTGTTTTAATAAGCACATTTCTTATTTCCTCTTCGGTATAAGTATGTTTTGGAGTATTAATTATCGGGTAACACTGTGTTTCCATTTTTTCATACAGATGGATTGTCTGATTTAATAGTCCAGAGCAATTCCCTGCGTAATTTAGTATTTTTCTTCTTTTTGAGAAGTTATTTGTTTGTTGTTTTACAAATGGACCATTTATGCATCCATTTTTGCAAAAAAGAGGCTCTAATATTATTGTTTCTGATTTCATTTCTGTAATATTTATTAGTGCCTCTTTTATTTCATCGGCACCACTAATTGCTATTACATTTTTATCAAGCATATTTGTTTCCATTTCTGCCGTACGAAGCAAACCACCTTCAAGTGGAAACATTCTTGCATATGGGGACGCATGTTCATCAAAAGAACTATTTTCGCATTCTTCAAAATGTATGTTTTTAAGACGAAATAACTCATCCAATTCCTCAAATGTTAGTACAGCATCAATAAATAGTTCGTTATTTCCCCATTGAGCCTCTTCTTTTTTTGCAACACATGGACCTGCAAATACAACTTTTACATCTGAGTTTCGAGATTTTAATATTCGAGCGTGAGCCATCATTGGAGACACTATTGGAACTATGTTTGATGTTAGTTCTGGAAATTCATGCAATATAAAACTAACAATGGCTGGACAAGCACTGCATATATGAGATTTATTTGAATTTTCTTTAATGTATTTAGAAGTAGCTAATGCCGAATGCAATGCTCCAACAGCCGTTTCTCCTACATATTTAAAACCTAACATGCGTAATGCTGAAGGCAAACGTTCTTGCTCCCAATCATTATAATTTGACACAAAGGATGGAGCTAGGCTCAAAGCCAAAGTCTCCCCATCCTCTATCATTTGTAAAACTTTTATATAATCTGTGCGATAAGATTTTGCTTGTTGAGGACAAACCGTAATACATGTACCACAAGTAATACAACGTTCTGTAATAACTTGAGCTTGACCATCTTTCATCTTTATAGCATGAACAGGGCAAACTCTAACACAACGATAACAATCCCTACACTTTGCTTTTGATGTATAAACAACTGGTAGTTTTTCTTTGGGTCTTTCAGAAGATTTCATTTTATTTCTAATTAAAATTTAACTATTCTTTTTATTACGAGTTCACACACAATTAATTCAAATTTTACAAGTTTATACAATATGCTATTTATTAACAAGTAAACCTATTCTTTGTATTTCTTTATACAAAAGAGCTTTGGCTTTTTCAAATGTGGCATGTTCAAGAATATGCTCATTAACTCTAAGTACAGGTCCTTTTTCACAACGTTCAAAACAAAATGTGCCTTTTACATCTACCATATCTTCTTGACCTTCAAAACCAATTATATCTTCCAATTTGTTTTCTGTAACATATTGAGTAAGTTGTTTCATCAATTCATGAGCTCCTCTAATATAGCAATTAGTACCCAAACAAACATAAATTTCAATCTTTGGATGAACTGTATTGCGTATGTTTATTACTTGATCAGTTATTCTTTTTCTTCCATGATAATGAGTGTGTAAAAGTTCATGAGCTTTTGGACTGCCAATTTCTCCTAAAGTTGTTTTATATAATTCTTTAATGTATGGATTATCCTGTGATTTATGAAGCTCTAACTGCTTGTCTGTATTATATAAGCCTTGCATTCTTTTCATTCTAAAGTCAGTATCAAAACTAACAGGTTGGCCTCCACCCGCTATACAACCTCCAGGACAAGCCATTACCTCAATAAGATCATAATTTGCTTCTCCTGCAACTATTTTGTCACATAATTTTCTTGCATTACTTAACGTATGAACAATAGCCAATTTTATATTCAAATCCCCCAATTTTATATTAACATCTCTGATTCCTTCCATTCCTCTAACAATCTTTATGTCTGTATCTATGAGAGTCTCTCCTGTAATTTTCTCATAAGCATAACGAAGTACAGCTTCACTAACCCCTCCTGTATTACCAAAAATAACCCCTGCACCAGTTTTAAATCCTAAAGGTAAATCGAAAGATTCAGGTTTTAACTTGTTAAATTGAATTCCTGTTTCTTGAATCATACGAGCTAAACCTTCTGTTGAAAGAACATGGTCAACATCTGCAAGGCCATTATGAATAAATTCTTCTCGTTTAGCTTCAAATTTCTTCGCAGTGCAAGGCATTATTGATACAATAACCAAATTTTCAGGTTTTATTCCTAACATTTTTGGTAATATTTCACGAGCAACACTTCCAAACATTTGTTGAGGCGATTTACATGTAGATAAATTTGGTAACAATTCAGGGTAATATTGTTCTGCAAATTTTACCCAGCCAGGACAACATGAAGTAAATTGAGGCAAAAGTTCGCCTTTAAGTTTGCGAGATATAAATTCCGATGCTTCTTCTAAAACTGTTAAATCTGCTGTAAAAGAGGTATCATACACCTTGTTAAATCCCATACGCTTTAAAGATGTTACTATTTGACCAGTAGTAATTACTCCGGCTTCTATTCCAAAACTTTCTCCAAGAGCTACTCTAACTGCAGGTGCTATTTGGGCTACTACATATTTTTCTGGATTATGAATTGCATCCCAAACTTCTTCTGTTTCTGGTTTCGGAACTAATGCTCCTACTGGGCAAACAGATACACATTGTCCACAATAAACACATTCCACATCACGAAGGCTTTTGTTAAATGCAGGACCAACAATTGTTTGAGAGCCTCTATTTACAAAATCAATTGCTCCAACTGATTGAATTTCCTTACACGCCCTTACACAATCTCCACATAAAATACACTTATTAGGGTCATGAATAATACTATTTGAACAATCATCTATAGGTAGATGACTATTTGTTTGTTTAAACCTAACTTTTGTTACTCCAAGACGACGAGCTAAATCTTGTAATTTACAATTGCTTGAACGAGAACAACTAGGGCAATCTATTTTGTGATTTGCTAAAATTAATTCAAGATTTATCTTTCTTATTTGTCTTACTTCTGAAGTATTAGTACGTACAATCATCCCATCTCTAGGTTGAATAGAACAGGTTGCCTGAATTCCCATTCCTTCAATGTCAGATACACAAAGTCTGCATGCTCCATAAATACTTAAATGGGAATGATAACAGAATGTTGGTAGTTCAATGTCTGCTTTACGAATAAGTTCAAGTAAATTTTTCTCATTATCTATAGGGACTATAATCCCGTCAATATTTACATTTCCTTTTGTTTCCATAATAATAATTTTTTTTGTTAAAAACCTAATATTGCATTAAATTTGCACACACTATTACACACACCACATTTTGTACATAAGTCAGAATTAATCACATGGGGCTGTTTCTTTTCTCCACTTATAGCTCCAACTGGACATTTGCGTGCACAAGAGGTACAACCTATACACTTTTCTATATCTATTGTTACATTACGTAATGATTTGCAATTATTAGTTGCACATCGTTTTTTTAATACATGTTGCAAATATTCATCATTAAATTTTTCAATTGTAGAAAGAACTGGGCTTGGAGCAGTCTTTCCTAAACCGCAAAGAGATGCTTTTTTAACACACTTACCTACTTCCTGTAGTAATTCTATAGTTTCTATTGTTCCATTTCCTTCTATAATTTCATCAAGTAAAGATAACATTTGCTTTGTACCTTCTCGGCAAGGAACACATTTTCCGCAACTTTCATTCTGTGTAAAATTCATAAAAAATCTCGCAATCTGAACCATACATGTTTGGGTATTCATTACAACAAGACCTCCAGAACCAACCATAGCGCCCTTTGCAATAAGATTATCATAATCAAGAGGCAAATCAATATCCGTTTCTGTTAAACAACCTCCTGAAGGACCGCCAATTTGAACTGCTTTAAATCCATCTCCTGTAACTTTTCCATCATTATCCGTAACCCCTCCTCCAATATTGTAAACTATTTCACGAAGTGTTGTTCCAAAAGGAACTTCTATTAATCCTGTGTTTGCTACATGTCCTGTTAGAGCAAATGTTTTAGTCCCTTTTGATGTTGATGTACCGTATTGATTAAACCATGATGCACCATTTCGAATAATCAAAGGAACAGCGGCTAAAGTTTCAACGTTGTTAATAACTGTTGGCTTTCCAAATAACCCTTTTTGAGCAGGAAATGGAGGTTTGGGCATTGGCATACCTCTTTTACCTTCTATTGAAGCCATTAAGGCTGTTTCTTCTCCGCAAACAAACGCTCCAGCTCCTTCCATAACACTGATATGCATACTTTTCCCACTTCCAAAAATATTTTCACCTAATATGCCTGCATCCATTGCATCTTCTATTGCTTTACGCATTCGTTTTACTGCTAATGGGTACTCAAGCCGAACATAAACATAACCTTCATTTGCATTAATAGCACGTGCAGCAATCATTATTCCTTCTATAACTCGATGTGGATTACCCTCCATAAGACTCCGATCCATAAAGGCTCCAGGATCACCTTCGTCTCCATTACAAATAACATACTTCTTGTCTGATTTTTCTACTCGTGTAAGATGCCATTTTTTACCAGTAGAAAATCCTCCTCCTCCTCGACCTCGTAAGCCTGAATCAACTAATGTGTCACAAACATCTACATCTGTCATATGATTAAAAACTTTCTCTGCTGCAAAGTATCCATTATGAGCAATGTATTCTCGAATATTTTCAGGATCAACATGTCCACATTCCCCTAAAACTAAACGATTTTGAAGTTTATAAAAAGGAATATCTAACTGTCCTCTACTTCTTTCTCCTGTTACTGGATTTACATATAACAAGCGTTCTATTACTTCATCTTTTAAAATGGAACGTTCTATAATTTCTAATGCATCTTCGGGTTTGACTTTTACATACATCGTTTCTTCTGGAAGAATATTAACTAGTGGACCTTGTGCGCAAAATCCTTGACAACCACTCCCATTTAAATGTACCTTTTTTTTATCATCATGAACATCTAATTCTAATTCGACAAAAAGCTCCATCCCTGTTGCTTTTATCGCTTTTTCTAAAGCTTCGTAAACTAACATAGAACCGTTTGCTATGCAACCCGTTCCTGCACATACAATAATTCGTTTATGTACGGATTTTATAGATTTATTGTAATGCTCCCTTATTAATTCTAAGGTGGCTTTTGTTATTGTTTTCATAATTTAATATCTTTTCTGGTTATTTTTATTATTATTAGCCTTCTCCTAGTTCTGCATTTATTATGTTGTCAACAATCTCTCCACAACGTTTTGCATTAACCTCACCGTAAATTTTATCATTGACAACCATAACTGGCGCAAGCCCACAAGCTCCTAAACAGCTAACCGCCTCTAGTGTAAACATCATATCATCTGTAGTGTGCTTTTTTTCACTTAGCTTTAACTTGCTATACAATGTATCTAATAGTTTTGAGGAACCTTTAACATGGCAAGCAGTCCCATCACAAACTTTAATGACATACTTTCCTTTTGCTTCAAGCGAAAAATGTGCATAGAATGTGGCAACTCCATATACCTCTGCAACAGGCATTTTTAACATTGTTGCAATATATGTCAACACTTGTGGAGGCAAATAACGATACGCATCCTGCACCTGCTGTAGAATAGTTATTAAATGTGTTTTATCGTGATTGTTTTTCTCTATTATTTCTAGCACCTGCTGAAATTGTCTGAGATTATTGTTTGGTTCTGTTTTCATTTTTTTATAATTTTTTATTAAAACATTTAATTCAATTATTTATCATTGTTTGTTTGCCCTAGTTTATTAATTATAACAGCTAGATTTGAATATATATGCGTGTCCTGAATAATAATATGCTCTGGAACCCAAATTGATACTGGTGCAAAATTCCATATTGCTTTTATCCCGCAAACTACCATTATATCTGCAACAGATTGTGCCTCTGATGCAGGCGTAGTTATTATTCCTATTGATATGTGAATACGACTAGCTAAATTGCGGAAATTTTTCAAATCAAATATTGAAACTCCAGCTATTTCTGTTCCTATTTTCTTTTTATCAACATCAAATGCTGCCACAATTTTTAATCCTGCTTCACGAAAGCCCTGATATTGAATAAGTGCTCCTCCTAAAAAACCTGCTCCAACTAAAAATGCTTCATGTTGCCTATTATAACCAAGGAAATCCTCAAGCAAATTTAGTAAATCTTCAACCACATAACCAACTTTGGGTTTTCCTGTAATTCCTGTATATGATAAATCTTTTACAACCTGCGTTGGATCCAAATTGAGAATTTTTGCAATAACAGGAGCAGAAATGTATTGTTCTCCACTCTTTTGTAGTTCTTTCAAAAATGTAAGATAATTAGGCATTCTCCGAACTGTAGGTTCTGGAACTGGTTGCAATTTGCTTTTTGTTGTTTTTATTTTTTCTTCCATTTTCCTATTTAATTTTATGATGCAAAGATAATATAATTTTAATTTAATAAAGAAATTTTTCTTTATTAAATTAAAAATTTATAATTAATCTAAACAAAATAAAAAGAAAATTTTAATAAAATAACACTCCTAAATTAGACTAAGTTAAAGAAATAAAGATTTGTTTGAAAATTTATAATTCTAAATAAGGTCTTTCTGAAATAAGGATGTATTTCTTTATTAGCAATAAAAAAATAAGCACTATTTTATAATAGTTAATTTCATGCTGAGGTAATTGTACATAGTTATTTTTTATTTTTAATTTAGGTTTATTTGTATTTTTGCTTCGATTTTTATGGTAATGTATTTTCTTGTACACAAAGTTTCCATAATTATATTTTTTTTTACTTTTGAACTTAGTCTAGTTTTTTATAATTAAATAATGATAAAAATAGAAATAATTACAATAGGAGATGAGTTATTGATAGGCCAAATTGTTGATTCAAATTCTACATGGATTGCGCAACAATGCTCTAATATTATAGGAATAAAACCTTCATGGTTTAGCACAGTAGGGGATAACTATGACGATATAACAAATGCTATTCAATTAGCATATAAAAGAGCAGATGTTATTTTTATTTCAGGTGGCTTAGGTCCAACAAATGATGACATAACAAAAACTACATTATGCAAGTTTTTTAATAGTCAACTAGTCGTAGATAATGATGTTTATCAAGATATTGAAACATTATTTAAAAATAGAGGGTTTGCAATGACACCTTTAAATGCTAGTCAAGCAGAAGTTCCTAATAATTGCACTGTAATAAGAAATAAATTAGGAACAGCCCCAGGTATGTTATTTGAAAACTCAAACAAAATGCTGATTTCAATGCCTGGCGTACCTTTTGAAATGAAAGGAATGTTTAGCTCATTTGTGATACCATATATTCAAAACAAATATAACATCTCTAAATTGTATTATAAATCAGTTTTGACTCAAGGATTAGGAGAATCTTTTCTTGCTGATAAATTGAAAGATTGGGAAAATAGTTTACCAGAAAATATTAGTTTAGCTTATTTACCTTCCCAAAGTATAGTGAAATTAAGATTAACTTCTAGTGGTAATAACTTTGATGTTGAAAAGAAGCAAATAGATAATAAAATACAAGAGTTAAATGCGATAATAGGTGATTTAATATATGGCTTTGACGAAGACACTCTACAATCTGTTGTAGGAACGTTACTGTTAAATAATAAAAAGACAATAGGAACAATAGAAAGTTGCACAGGTGGATATATTGCACATTTAATAACGTCCGTAAGTGGAAGTTCTGAATATTTTAATGGATCAATAATACCTTACTCCAATCAATTAAAAAACTCTTTATTAGGAATTGACAATAATATCTTGGAAACATATGGTGCAGTTAGTATGGAAACGGTAGAGAAAATGTTATTATCAGGAGAAAAATTATTAAAAACGGATTATATTATAGCCGTTTCTGGTATTGCTGGACCATCAGGAGGAACTCCAACAAAACCTGTTGGAACTATATTCATTGGGGTTAGAAGTTCTAAAAACAACAAATCAATTATTAAAAAGTATATATTTGGAAATAATAGAGAACACAATATAATAAAAACTTCACAAACAGCCTTAAATATGCTTAGGAAACTAATAATTGAGGAAAACAGTTAAATCTTTTTGACAATATGCTATGTTTTCCTATTTTTAAGCATTTTTTCTTATTATTGGAGAATAATTCTTCTTATTATATAAGTGTTCACGTTACTTTTTAATAAGCAGGATTGGTTTACTTGGATTCATTTTGCTTAGATAATCCTGAAATAAGTTTAAAGTCTTTTTTCATAATTTCTATTTTTTGTGTAAACCTATTTCAGGACGAGACAGAAATTGGTTTGTAAAAATTTGGAACAAAAACCCAAAACTTTAAATTAAACTCATCATAATGGACAATTTGGTTTTATTTTTTTGTAGAGGAATATAACTAATTAGAAAAAAATAAATTATGTTTGTCGAAAAATAAGATAATGATTAAGGTTTATTGTGTATTTGTATTTGTGATGTTGACTAGCTTAATGCTATTGGGAGAAGTAGACACTAATAAAGTTTTTTTTAATAGTAAAATTAATAATAAATTCAATATTGGAGATTCTCGATACAGTTCTTTTTCCATATCAAAAAGTACGGTTTCATCTCGTTATTATCCAGCATTTGGTGTTTCGATTCCTTTAATGCGAATAAATGTGCTTAATCATAATGTAGATTTTATTATTAATGCATTAAATTATAACGATATGAAAATGGGCATAGGAGGTTTTACATTATACACTACAGAATATCATGTTAATGGGAATTTGCAAATAAGTATAACAAATAATCTTGCAATATCTTTAGGTAAAGGACACACAAGTCATCACTTACTTGATGATGCAATAATAGAAGAAAAGATGACTCCAAATAATTTTGTTAAGGATTTCTATAATGCTTATTTAATATATTACAACCAGAAGTATAAAAGTTCCATTTATGGAGGCTATTCATATATTTTTCATTATCTTGTAGATAAAAATATTGGAGCAAAAGGCAATCTAATATTGGGCTTTAATATTAATTATTTATCTAAAAAGCATTACGATTTATATTTAGCTTCTGACCTTAAATTTAAAGAAGAGCATGATTTCAAATCATCTGTAAATATTCAAACAGGTATTGCTATAAACAAAAAGATACGATTTGCTGTAAATTATTATAATGGTTATTCAGAAAATGGTCAATATTTTGGCAAATACATAAACGAGTTTTTTTTCGGAACATATATTGACGCTTTTTAATAATGAATTATTCTAAGTTTTTAATCATCCTCACATTAATTATTTTCTTTATTCAATCAGACTTTAAATTGCTATCTCAAGAGCTTGATTCTGTAAATGCAACAAAGAACACAAAATCTTCTTTCAACAAAAGGAATGCTGTAAAAGTTGGAATAGTTGCTAATACTGCTGCTATTTTTTACACACAGTATAAATGGTGGTGGGAAGATGATTACCATCCATTTCATTGCCATTGGGAAGGTTATTTTAATAATTATTCTAAAGGTATAGACAAATTAGGGCATGCCTATATTTCATATCTCTATTTCAAAACATTTTACTCGGTAATGAAATGGGCTGACTATAAGGAAAAAGATGCAATAAAGTATAGCGTAGGAATTCCTCTCCTTTATGCTGTTTCCGTTGAGATGGGAGACGGCTTTTCATCCTACCAGTTTTCTCCTGATGATTTGTTGTCAAACATTGCAGGAATAGGATTTGCATACTTACAAACACGTAATAATATTTCAAAAAACATTCAGTTTAAATGGAGCTATTACCCTAGCGAATTTAATCCTTGGCAGAAAAAGAAATTATCTATCACTGATGATTATGATGGACATATTTATTGGCTATCATTTGATGTTAAGAATATATTAGGCGAAAAGTACAATCAATTTTGGCCAAAATACATTAATTTAGCATTAGGATATGGAGCAGATGGTGTTTCTAAGGGAAATAATGATTTAAAAAGGAGAGAATTTATTGTAGGACTAGATATTAACCTAAATCATATTCAATCAAAGAACAAAAAAACACGTAACTTTATTGATGTTTTAAACACTTATCGTCTTCCTTTACCTGCAATTAAATTTAAAGAAAATTCACAAACAGAATACAAAATGTTTCTAATGCATTAAAAAAAATTACCTTTGTGATTGGAATCAAATATTTATGAATTATAAAAAAGTAATTTTATTATTAATACTAGTTTTAGCAAATAAGTTTTGCTATTCTTCTTTCTCAGGTAGCGATACCTTAAAAAATAAAATTAATTATACGAGACTTGCTATAATTTCATCATCTGTTCCAATAGCTACAGCAGGCGTATTTATATACTTTAACAATTCATGGTGGAAAGGATATGGAGGGGGAAAATTCCATTTCGACGATACCCACGAGCTTACATATGCAAAAGGATTGGATAAAGCAGGTCATTTTTGGTCTTCTCAGGTAACAACACAGGCGTTTTCTATACTTATGGAGTGGGTTGGATTTAATGAAGAGAAAGCAAAATGGTATGGGGCTGGATTCTCTATAACAATGTCTTCAATTGTTGAGATAAAAGATGGGTTGGCTCCATGGTGGGGATTTTCATTAACTGATATGAGCGCGAATATACTTGGCGCATTTTATCCAGTACTTCAATATAAATATCCAAAATTAAAAAATATAAACCTAAAGTGGAGTTATGATTTTGTAAATAAATCTTACTTTAAAACAATTGAATGGAACAAAGACAAATCTTTTATGGATGACTATGAAAGGCATACTTACTGGCTTTCATTTAACATTCAAGGGCTAACTAATTCAAAAACATTTCCCAAATGGTTATGTCCTGCAATAGGTTTAAGTGCAACCCAACTTGATGGAAAAGGAAATGGAGATAGAGAGCTTTATTTGGGTTTTGATATTGATTTAAGGCATATTAAATTCACAAATCAAAAGAATGAAGCAAAGATAAAAGAATTCATCAATTACTATCACCTGCCTTCTCCTGCATTAAAGTTTTATGATGGCTATAATTCACATCTTATTAAATTTTAAGAAGGAGAATAAATGGATAAACTCAATCTTCCTGAATATAATTTTAATATTAAACAAATAAACGGTTCCGATTATGTGTTTGATAAAATAAGAAAAAAGTATTATTTGCTAACTCCAGAAGAGTGGGTACGACAGAATTTCATTGAATATCTTATTAACGAAAAGAATTACCCTATAGGACTTATTGGTGTTGAGCAAAGTCTTTATCTAAACAAGATGAAAAAACGTTGTGATATAATTGTCTATAAAAACACAATGCAACCATTTATTATTATTGAATGTAAAGCTCCATCTGTAAAGATTACACAAGAAACATTTACTCAAGTTGCAATATATAATATGGCATTCAATTCTAATTATATTGCAGTAACAAATGGAATCAATCATTACTGCTGCAATATTAATCATAGCAACAATACGTTCCAATTTATCAGCGAAATTCCTCTCTATGAAAAATAACCATATTTCACTCTAATCTAAACTTCTATACTTGCACAATAATATTTTTTTTGTAATTTTGGCATTACATATAAAACTTTAAGCATGATGAGAGTTATTTTTATTTCAATATTTTTTATTTTATTCTCCAATATTTTAATCTGTCAACAAAATAATGAAGAATACATTGAAAACTATAAAGGAATAGCAATACTTAAGATGAAAAAATATGGAATTCCTGCAAGTATAACTCTAGCCCAAGGAATAATTGAATCCGCTGCTGGAACTAGCAAACTTGCTGTAAATGCAAACAATCATTTCGGAATTAAATGTCATGGGGTATGGACTGGTGAAAAATACTATGCTGATGATGATGAAAAAGACGAATGCTTCAGAAAATACAATAAACCCGAAGAATCTTTTAACGACCATTCTGAATTTCTAAAAACTAGAGATCGATACGCTAAATTATTCGAACTTAAACCTACCGATTACAAAGGTTGGGCTTATGGATTAAAAAATGCAGGATATGCAACTAATCCTAAATACCCTCAACTTCTTATTGATTTAATCGAAAAATACAACCTAGAACGATTTGACAAAATGTCTGAATCTGATGCAATTGCATTTAATAATCACAATCGAAACAACACAAAACACAGTGCAAAAGATAGAGAAATATTTATTAATGATATTAAAAATAAAAGAAAAACATTATACAATAACAAAACTGCATACATAATTGCAGAAAAAGGCGATACTCCAGAGAAAATTGCAAAAGAATTTGACATGATGGTTTGGCAAATCATTAAATACAATGATATGCAAAAGGATGAAAAAATCCGACAAGGAGAAACCGTTTACATAAAACCTAAAAGAAACAAGGGCGAAAAAGAATACCATATAGTTGCAAACGGAGAAACAATGCGCATGATTTCCCAAACTTATGGCGTTAAAATGAAAAAATTATACAAAAAGAATAATCTCGAATTCGGACAACCCTTAAAAGCTGGAACGAAAATATTCTTAAGGAAAAAGCAAAAGTAAATTTATTATGGATACATTAATCCGTATACGCTTTTTCTCCATAAACCTCATTCTTATAATAATCCGATGGTGACTTAACAAATTCTCCAATATTATATTCGCTCCATCTGCGGTCCACCTTATCTATCGTTTCTTGATTTGAAACAACAATATTTGGCCAATTACCATTGACATTATTCTTTGATGTTTTCTTTTTTGTTCCATCAAGCATTATGTTTAATGGCATTTTATTTACAAAATGAATATCCCTTGCAGGATCTAAATTACCAAGTGTTCGCCAAACAACATTGCTCAGATTATTAACATCTATTATACTCTCCGCTATCAATAAAAACTTAATATCACCACCAAACTTATTAAAGAAATCCCTTCCAATTTCATTCAAATCCACATCCTCCTTAACACTAATAATTACCAAACTTATACCTTCTCCTAACAAACTAATATTCGATAACTTCACCCTCAAATCATCAGCAATATAAGCTTTAATAGCAGGCATCAAATCAAATAATTCATTATTCTCAATCGTATTTCCTTTACTTGTCGCGTCAAACCCCAATTTACCACCATTATACTTATTATTTGATGCATGGTCAAGCACATCGGTAGGCCCCGAGCTTATTATTATATCATCCTCACTATTAATATTCCTGCTAACCAACCGTCCTAACTCCATATAATCATTCAAATTAACATCCTTGTCAAAAGAACCTATAACTTTCGTAAACATCATCTGTCCTGCTCCCCACAAAGAATGCATTATCTTTTGCGAATGATACTCATAACTTTTATCTATACTTATCAAAACTAAATTATGGAAAACTCCCTCAAAAGGCATAACCAAATCATTTATCTCTGGCGAAATAGTAAGCTTAATTGGAGATAGAAATATTCGCTCCGTTGCTTTACCTATCCAAGCATCCTCCTGTGGCGGAATACCAACTATTGTAGCCGGATAAACTGCTTTATCCTTATACGAAATACTTTCTATATGAAACACTGGATAATAATCCTCCAACGAATAAAAACCAGTATGATCTCCAAAAGGACCCTCCAATTTAAAATCTTCATTCGGATCAATATAACCCTCTATTACAAAATCTACATCCGAAGGCACATAAATATCATTAGTCAATGACTTTACCATACTTACTGCTCGCTTCTTCAGAAAACCCGCTAAAATATATTCATTAATATTATCTGGCAATGGAGCTGTAGCAGCATAAGTATAAACAGGATCACCCCCAAGCGTAACCGTAATTGGCATGCGTTTATTTAGCTTTTTGTATTTATCAAAATGTCTTGCCGAACCCTTATGAATATGCCAATGCATTCCTGTTGTCTTTTCATCAAACACTTGCATCCTATACATACCTACATTCTCAATTCCACTCTCCGGATCTATCGTATGCACAACTGGAAGCGTCACAAACCTACCTCCATCATAAGGCCAACACTTAAGTATTGGCAACCTGTTCAAATTAACTTCATCCATAACATTTGCTTGGCAAACCCCCTTCCCACTCAACCTCTTTGGCAAAAAAGAAGATATCCTGTACAATTCAAACAAAATATCTAGCTTACTCCTTAAATGCTTATCCTTTACATCCAATTTACTCATCAAACTATCTATTCGAACCGAAAAATCATCAAAACTATCCATCCCTAAAGCCAAACAAATACGCTTCTCCGAACCCATCGAATTAATCAACAACGGAAACTCTGTCCCCGTATTAAGAAACAATAACGCTTTATTATCCCCCGACTTTAAAACCCTATCCGCAAGCTCCGATATCTCTAAAACTGGATCCACAAAACATCCAATATCTAACAACTCTCCTTTACTCTTTAATAAATCTATAAAACTTCTCATAATCCTCAGCTATTTATACTATTGATTTCTTTTGTAAAAGTACTACCAAATCAAATTGCAATGTACAAATATTTATTAACAGAAAACAAAAGATTTTCCCTATTGTAATATTTCTCTCTCCTCACCTAATTATTTCTCCTAAAGCCTCAAAGAGGCAACATATATTTATCCCGAAGGGATATAACGTTTGTAGAACGAATTATCCCTAAAACAACCTACGACCCCATCAAGGTCGAACTAAACTCACGTCACTTT
>MEOD01000021.1:0-4423 GCA_001768555.1 Bacteroidetes bacterium GWF2_29_10 | reverse complement strand
AAACATTCCCTTCTCATCACTTCAATTATCCCGAAGGGATATAACGTTTGTAAAAAACATATAACCCCCACTTATTATCGACCCCATCAAGGTCGAACTAAAACTCACGTCAATTTCTTTCTACAAACCTTTGATACATTCTGCATCAAAAAAAAACATTCCCTTCTCATCACTTCAACTATCCCGAAGGGATACAACGTTTGTAAAAAACATATAACCCCCACTTATTATCGACCCCATCGGGGTCGAACAAATAAACTATAACCAATTAAACAAATAATTATCATCATATTCTATATTAAACTCCTTTAATAATTTAACATACTCCTCTTTAAACGTTTTTTTCCTATGATGTTCCTTTTGGTTCATTATATATCTAACAACATCATCAATCTGCGAATGACTATATGAAAAAGCACCATAACCCTCTTGCCAATTAAACTTAAACCTTGTAAAACTATTCTCTTTTATAAAATCATTACTTGATTTTTTTATCTCTCTAACCAAATCACTCAACCTGCAACTAGGCTTCATTCCTATAAAAAAATGAATATGCTTCGAATCCCCATTTATAGCTAACATTTTTTGCCCTTTTGTTTGGACAATTCCAGTAATATACTGATATAACCTTTCATCCCACGAAATATCTATTAATGCATCTCTATTTTGCACAGCAAAAACAACTTGAATATGAATTTGCGAAAACGTTCCTGTTGACATAACTTATAAATTTATTGATTTTACATTTATTTAAAAACCTTTTATTATCAAATTATTACAAAAAAAAACTTCTCATCACTTCAACTATCCCGAAGGGATATAACGTTTGTAAAAAAACATTCCAAAAACAACCTGCGACCCCGTCGGGGTCGAACTAAACTCACGTCTCTCTCTTTCTACAAACCTTTGATACATTCTGCATCAAAGTGTATTATTATCATCCATAAGCCTTAACCTTTCTTCTACGTCCTCTCCATCTTTTGTTAAACGATATTTATCCATTGGGAATGCTTCACGCAAAACGTTAACTAGCTTAAGTTCAATAAAATAATCCAAATGTTTTTCTAAAGAATTATCTACAGGTTCTTTTTTTGAAATATATAAACAGACATCCTTAAATGCTCGCACTGCTTTCTTCTTTTCCAACTTCTTTATTAAAATATCAATTTTTTCTTCGTTTTCATTCTTAATATTCTCTTCTCTATTTTTAGATGCTTTTATAGCTTCATTCGTCTTTTTTTCTAAATCTATTTGTGCTAAATATTCCTTTTCTTTTGCCCTTAAGGATTCAATCTCTTTTAATAATTTATCATAATCTTCATTAAAATGTTTTGATTCTTTTAGCTTCTTATTTTCAACTATTAAATTATCATTATCATTTCTGATGCTTACCATGTCTTCATATGCTTTGTTTTTTTCTAATCGAATGTTTTCATACATCTTTTGCAACCTGTCATGATATTCTCTCAATACAATATTTCCTTTATTTGTATATTTATATACCAATGGTAAAGCCCATACTTCATAAATATTTGCAAGCCCTCTTGATAATGACAATAAAAAATAACAAATTGTTATTGCTAGAAATGTTAGAAAAGCAACGTACATTAAATTCCAAAATAATCCGTCAACAAATTTACTTATAATCTGTACTCTCTGTATATAAGAAATGCCATTAAAATTAAAAATCCTATATAAAAAATACCAATTGTGAATACACCAAACTAAAATAAAAGTTCCCCAAAATGGATTTGTTGTCTTTTGCTTTACATTATCAAAAAATGATACTATTAATTCTTTTATCATAAATTATATTATTTTTTATCATTTAAAAATATGGATTAATTTGGGGTTTTATTAATTTTAGCATTTCCCAAAGTTCTTTATCGTCTGGCGACAAAATCCGTCGAGTAATAATCATTTCTCCATTTTGTTTTAAAAAGATCTCTTTTTCATCTATTTGTAATTCGCTTGACTTTAAATAAAAACTAAAAAAATAGCCATCTATCAAACAGTTTAACACTTGATTTTTATTTATATCATTAGAAAAATATGGTTGCAATATAAAACTTCCCATTACATTATCCATTTTCTTATCTATAATTTGCATAAAACATGCATACTTATCATATTCTAAAGGATCTTCATTTAATATTGCTTGACGAAGTGTTTCTTCTATTTTGTCTTTATCATTAATACCTCTAATATTAAATGTTTTAGAAATAATAATCCTCCAAAGGAGTGAAAAAAGAAATATTTTAAAATCTTTATAAGAAATACTACCAAGTTTACAAATAGAAATTCCCCTATTAGATTCTATTTTACTTAATGCAACGACTTTACTATTTTTATTTTTTGCATAAATTATCTCTGCTGCATATTTCTCATATTTACTTAAAAGAACTTCACAATCTCCACAAAGCAAATACTCTCGTATTCCTTTTTGTTCATATTTCACTTTTGTATCTTTAGAATTATCTAAAGTAATTTCTATATTATTAAATTTCTTAGGTTCTTTATCATAAACATTTTCATACATAAATTCGGGAATGATATGAGAACGTCTCAATTCTTTTTCTTTTTTACACAATTTGCATATTCCAACCTTCATCTTAAAACTTTAATCATAAATTTAATTCCTTATCAGTATATTCAACAACATTGTCTTTCCAAAACCATTTGGTCCTGTAATAATTGTTATTCCTTAATCATTCATAGGTATTGAATAATCAAAACAATCCCTTTACTTCAATTTTATTTATCCTCATTTTTTTTATTTTCCAACAAAATTATACAATAATTTTAATTAAATCATACACGATAATTTTTTTACATTTACCTCAATCAATACATAACGATAAAATAATAGGTCCATAATAACAAATATATTTTTTCGTTTTTTACTCCGCCTACTCTTTCTCAGCTTTTCGGCAATTCGCTATTTTGTATTGTTATCTTTTTTAACTTTCTTTTTATTTTTAAAATACTATCACTAAATATTCCTTTTTCATTTACTGATTCTAATGCTTCAAAAAGCTCTTCAATAGTTACATCTTCCATCTTTAAATCTTCTATATCCTCATTTGTAATTTTATCAAGTATTATGCAAATATTATTTAAAACTCCTCTCAAATTATCTAAATCTCTGCAATTTATTGCTGCAATTGCAGCAATAATAAAGTCGGAATAAGCACCTTTCATATTCCCTTTTTCAATAGAAGCAGCTCCTTGCAAAAAAAATGAATTATGTTTTATTTTATCTTCTATTTTTTTTACTTGTTTATCTATTTCTATAAATTTATCTTTTATTATTGTTTCAACATTGTTATTCAGGTCTTCTTTGAATTGTTCTATTTCTTTATTTATTGCTTCTTGTATCATTCGCTTTGCTCCATATACATTTATCCATACAGCAACTCCTGTTATAATTAATATTATAGTTAGTAGTATCCACACAATTGTTGTATAGTTTGTAGTTTCTTGCAGAAGTAAAACTTTATAATACTCTACTATATCTGATTTCCTTTCTATTATATAACTCATGCCTTTATTTTATTTAATATTTGTCTAACAACTTCTGGATGAAATTCTCTATATAATGTATTAGCTCTTACATTATTTTTTCCTTTAGGTATTGCAATATTAAATTCTTCAACATTCAACCATTCTACTGTTTTCCCTATTGTTACATGATTTCTATTATAAAAAATTTCATTATTAGTTATAATGCCTATTCCTCTTATTCCTATATTTTGTCTCCCAAAAGCACCTACTTTTATATATACAATATCTCCTTCTTTTAACGTTTTAAAATATTCATGCAAATCAGGAGCATCTTCATAATTCCAACCTATACCAACATAATTTTCTTCTAAAAACTCTTCTCTAATATTTTCTCCATCATGATAAGATCCAATTCCGTAAACTCTTACATTTTCTTTTAATTTAACTTTTTTCATAACATTTCCTTTTTTTTAATTATTATTAATTTATTTTTCTTTTTATGCAAGGGAGTAGCTCACATACTCCCTTGCATTCAATTCTTCATTTAACGCAAAAGTTGCAAAATCCCCGGTTGCACATTCACGCTCGCCGCCACCGTTCCGTAATTCGTCATAACCAAGTTCATGCTACCTTCCTCGCCTATCTCGCTCATCGTAACAACAGCCTGCTCCCCAGCATTCATCATCAGTGCCAGCAAATTATTATGCACTCCCGCAATCTTTGACGACGAAATCTTTATTGGCCCCCCAGCCGTTAAACTCAACTTCACCAAATTATTCAACCCACTTATACCTGGCGACAACAACTGGTTTATCGTAGCTCCAGACGCAATACTAACCACTGCGCCCGTTTGAAACGTCTGCAAACTATTCTCCTTCTCCATTCCAATACTTATCTTTGTAAGCTTATCCGCTTCAAC
>MEOD01000020.1 GCA_001768555.1 Bacteroidetes bacterium GWF2_29_10 | reverse complement strand
TTTTTCTACAAAAATACAAATATAATTAATGCCAAAATGTAAAAATATATAAAAAATTATCAACAAATTGATAGCGGTTTAGTATTACAAGAAATATTTGTTGCGTCTTTAGCTTTATAAGGGAAGCAAGTTTCATTTGGAATACCATTTTTCTTTGCATAATTGTAAACCCATATTGGCCATCCACCATTGCATCCATTATTTACTACTGAATTGCACGATAAAATGGCCTGCTCGGATAAGTTAAGATTAGTTGTTGGAATACCTTGCTGACCTGCTATTTGTTTTGATATGTTTTCTATCAAACCGATACCCGAGAAGTTCCAGCATGAGCCACAATGACCTTGATTTTTTGCTTCGGAATCATAAGAACTCCAATCAATAGAGCTAGCATACTTTAAATTCTTTCTTGTTTTTCTATTTTCCGACAATGCTATAGTATCAATAACTACGCTCACTGCCAAGTCGTAATCATTAGCAACATATCGTTGGTTTGTTGTGCTATAAGTAGCAATATTTGACTTCTTGTTATCATTATACAATTCTGCTCGCATTGGCGTTACTTCTATCTTAGGCAAAAGCACAGTTACCGTAACATTATCAGTAGCCGTACAAGCGATATCACTAACAGTAACAGTGTATGTCGTTTTAATACTTGGACTAACTGTTATTGTTGCTGTTGTTGCTCCGTTGCTCCAACTATAAATGCTTCCACCTGTAGCTGTAAGTGTTGCAGAACCAACAATATCAATAGTTTGATCTGCACCTGCATTAGCAGTGGGGATAACAAAATCAACAGTTACTATAATAGTATCTATTGTTGTAGAGCCTCCTATTGTCCCAGTTAGTATATATGTACTTGTTTGTGCAGGCGACACTTTTATTTCTTCAGTAGTATCTCCAGTGCTCCATAGATATGAATCTAAATGTTTAAATACACTAAGAGTAATAGTATCTCCTTGGCATATTGCTCTGTTTAAGAAAATAGGTAAAATGTTAAATTCTTTCCATTCACCTGTGTTTTTATAAGTATTCATGCTTTCATACGGGATATATAAAGGAATATTTTTTTTATATACATTATAAAAAACGTTATCTCCTAAATTTGGGGGCACTGTTGCATAACAAGTAATAGAAGCCAAATCGAAGCAACTCCGAAAAGCATAATCTCCAATTGATTTAACAGAGTTAGGTATAGTAATGGAAGTTAAACTTTCGCAATCCCAAAAAACAGAATTTCTAATTTCTGTAATAAATTTAGGTATAGTAATAGAATTTAAACTAGAACAATAAGCAAAAGCCCACTCTCCAATTGCTGTAACCGAATTAGGGATTGTGATAGATGTTAAGATTCCGCAATAAAAAAAAGCACCATCTCCAATTGTTATAACCGAACTAGGAATTGTAATAGAAGTTAAACCAAAACAATATGAAAAAGTCATATTTTTAATTGCTGTAACAGAATTAGGGATAATTACAGAAGTTAAACTTGTACAATTTGTAAAAGCATATTCTCCAATTGATGTAACAGAATTAGGTATTGTAATAGATGTTAAGCTAGTGCACCAATCAAAAGCATTATCTCCAATTGCTGTAACAGAATAATTATTGCTATTATAATTTACTTGCTCTGGTATAATAATATTCCCTGTATATCTAGATGTTTTGGAGCTTACTTCTACTGTATTTATTGATATAATTTTGTATGCAATACCATCAATCTCAAAAGTTTGGGCAATTATTGAATTTAGAGCAATAAAAGCCATAAATAAAAAAGAAGTAATTTTTTTCATAATAGATAATTTAAAAGATTAATCATTACTAAGACAATTTTTATAGGCAAAAGGTTGCATAGAAATTTTTAAAAAAGTGAAATTAACAATTTGTTTTAGGATTAGTATATTGATAATTAAAGAGAAGAATGTGTATTTTTAGAAATAACGAAAAGTGAATGTGATTTAATTTAAATGGTTAAACATTTGATTGTTAGTATTAAATATGGTTTTAGGGTAGATTATGCAGAGTTAAAAGCAATATTAAAGTGCTCTATATGTTGTATTAATTATTAGCCTTTTGCAAAAAAACTTCCAAATAAAATGACATACTTTGTTGAATAATCCCAATTTGTTGTTATTGGCAATGACAAAAGATATTTTGCCTCTACCTTACGTTTAATTTAATACAATCAACCGTTTATTAACAATTTAAGTAATTATTTTATGAAATTACGTCTAGCAACGGTCTCATTATTTGAAATTTAAATAAATTAAAAAAAAATCAATCAAGTATGTCAAAAAAAACATTTTAGAAACACTTTGTGGCTTTTTTTAATATATGAAATGCGGGTGTTTCGCGGATTTTTGTATGCCCGAACATGCAAATTGGCAATAATGTGGGCAATCACATAGGATTGCCCCTACGATGTGTATTGATATAAATTTGTGTATTAATGTGGGCGTATTCAATACGCCCGTACAATAAAATTATTAGTATTGATAATCAATCATTTAGTGATTTGAGTGATCTTAAGGATTGTACGTGATTGATTTTTAGTTAGTTGCACAAGTAATTGACTTTCAGTATGTAAATTCTATTACTGTACATGAAAGGTACATAAAAGGTACTATAACAGTACATAAAAGGTACTATAAAGGTGTCTCGTCCTAAAATAGGTTTACACATAAAATTAAAATTATGAAAAAAGGATGTAAACTTGTTTCAAGATTATCTGAATAGAAATGTGTGTTAGGATTTTCTTTATACATTCGTATATTGTACTTATTATCAGTATTTTAGTAAACGAAGTAGGGTTAGGGTAACTTTATGGCGAAGTAAAGGCGAAGTAAAGGCGAAGTAATAGCATATAACGCAATGGAAATTAGCAAGTTAAGTATTTTAATGTAATTAATTGATTTATAGCTTTTTAACGATTAGCGATAGTGTGAAGAAATATTTAATTTTATTTTGTTATAAAATATGATTACAAAAAAAATTAGAATTAAGGAAAAATGCTGTAAACTTATTTCAGGATTATTTAAATTGTTTTTGAATATATATTTTCGTGTTCTATTTTCAACTGATCATCAAAAGCCATAGCAATATTTCTTAAAAAATAATTACCATTTTTATTAACTATAAAATCAGTATTATTTACAATGCGAATTAGTCCATCATTTTCCATTTGTTTTAATAATTTGATTTTAGGGTTTATCATTTGAATTAGTTTTTCTAGAGATAAGCTATGCTGTTTTGCTATTTCATTTAAAGATAGAAATGAATTACACATAATTTCATTAATAACATCACGAGTAATCATTTCTTTTTTTACAAGTTTATATCCTCTTTCAAAAGCAAAATTTTTAAGCTCTACTTCTTTGATGTATTTGTTAATATTTTTTTGATTTTGTATGTATGCTTCAGTTAGTTGGCTAATAGCGGTTGCTCCAAAAGCGTAAACTTGTCCTGTTGTGGTTTTAGTACAATATCCTTGAAAATTTCTATGTAGTTGTTTATTTATTTTAGCGATTATCAATTCGTCCTCTTTTTTTGCGAAATGGTCTATTCCTATATTATCATATTCGTTATTAGTAAGTATTTCGTTCGCTTTCTCCAGCATAATGAATTTTTCTTCTGTACTAGGGAATTTGTAATTTTCTAATAGCTTTTGAGCAGGTTTAACCCAAGGAACATGAGCGTAAGAAAAAGTAACAATTCGTTCAGGGTTTAATTCTATAGCTTTAATTAAGTTTTGGGTAAACGTTTCGATAGTCTGTTGAGGTAGCCCGTATATTAGGTCAATATTAATGCTTTTGAAACCAGTTGTTTTTATTGTTTCAACTAATTCATTAATATTTATTAAAGGTTTTTCTCTGTTTATAATTTTTAATATTTCGAGATTAAAATCTTGTATTCCAAGACTAATTCTATTAAACCCTATTTTATATAAGTTTTGGATGTATTCTTTGTCAAGATAAGCTGGATTTGCCTCAATTGCTATTTCTGCGTTATTACTAAGAACGAATTTTTGTTTTATTTTAATGATTATCTGTTCTAAGTATTCTATTTTAATTGAGTTAGGGGTTCCTCCTCCAAAATGAATTTGAGTTATTTCTCTTTTTGTGTCTATAAATTGGAAAACAAACTCCATTTCTTTTTTTAAAGCAATAATGTATTTTTCAACTAATTGTTCGTTGCTGTAAACAGAAGTAGAACAAGCACAAAAGTGGCATAATTGTTTACAAAAAGGGATATGTATATAAATAGAAATATGAGTAGGCTTGTTATTGTTTGAGTCCTTTATTATTTTTTTATATTCTATATCGTTTAAGTTTTGATTAAATAGATTTGCAGGAGGATAACTTGTGTATCTTGGTCCAGATTGATTATATTTTTGAATAAGATTTCGATCTATTGTAATCATTATTTTATATATTACTCCACATTGTCGTCAGCATACCATTCCGCAACGGATGTTATAGTTTCTTGAAGTTTTAGGGAATATAAAGATATGTTGTCAGGAATTTGTTTTATTAAACGTTCAGAAAAATCTATTAGCATGTTTTCACAAGTTGGTTGATATGATAATAGTACTGTTTTTTGATTTACTAATAATTGTGCTAATTGCTTATTTTGTTTATTATAATATAGCACTAAAGAGTGATCAAATATATTTATAATATTTTCTTTTACAATTTTTTTCAATTTAGAAAAGTCTATTACCATTCCGTTTTCAGGGTGTTTTACATCCTTTATAGGAGTGCCCTTAACTGTAACAAATAGTCTATAAGAATGTCCATGAATATTTCTACAAGGTCCTTCGTAGTTGTAAAGAGCATGTGCCATTTCAAAATTAAATTCTTTAGTAACTCTTATTTTTGCCATAATTATATAATTCCTTCCTTTAAAATATCATGTAAATGAACAATTCCTTTATATTTTTCTTCTTTATCAACGATAATAATTTGAGTTATGCTATATTTTTTCATCAACAATAAAGCATCTACAGCAAGAGTTTCTTCTACAAGTTTTTTAGGGTTAAGAGACATTATATCTTTTGCCGTAATATTTTCATTAGAATAGCTGTTTGTTTGTAGCATTCTACGCAAGTCTCCATCAGTAATGATTCCTTTTATTTTGCAATTATCATCAGTAACAACGGCCGCACCAAGCCTTTTAGAACTTATTTCGAAAATAACTTTTTTTAA
Organism: Bacteroidetes bacterium GWF2_29_10; assembly: GCA_001768555.1. Classification (GTDB taxonomy): domain Bacteria; phylum Bacteroidota; class Bacteroidia; order Bacteroidales; family GWE2-29-8; genus GWE2-29-8. The sequence goes on along the minus strand of MEOD01000020.1, from coordinate 35,983 downwards.
ATCGTCATTTATATTTACCTGAGGTTTTTCATTATTAATGTATAAATCAGCGACTTTTAAATACAGTTGTTTTCCCAATACTCCACCAGGGTGATATTTAGCAAAATCATTTTGTTTGAATCCTCTACAATAAATTAAACAAACAGCTAAAGCGTCACCCATTACAAGCTGAGCTGTTGTGCTTGAAGTTGGTGCAAGATTGTTAATACAAGCTTCTTTTTCTACCGTAGTATTGATTATATAATCAGCATTTTTTGCTAAAAAAGAATTAATATTTCCAACAATAGCAATTAATTTGTTTCCCATACTTTTAATTACTGGAGCTAGTATTTTTATTTCAGGAGTATCTCCACTTTTAGAGATACATATCACCATGTCATCTTTTTGAATAATACCCAAATCGCCATGAACAGCGTCAGCAGCGTGCATAAAAATAGAAGGAGTTCCTGTAGAATTAAGAGTTGCAACAATTTTTTGAGAAATTATTGCACTTTTTCCAATACCTGTAATAATAATTCTACCTTTACAATTAAAAATAATGTTTACACACTCAATAAAATTATCATCAATAAAATTTATTAGATTCCTTACGGAATGGGCTTCTTGCTCAATTGTATTTTTAGCAATATTTAATATTTCATTATTTTTTTTCATTTTATAAAATTAAAAAATAATTTTGTGCAAAACTTAAAATAGTTATTTTTGTATATCGGAGTTTACAAAAGTATTAATAATTATTAAAACAAATAACAAAACACTTTAAATATTAAAGATGAAGAAAGTAAAAGGATTTAAAAGTATTCGTGATTCATTAAAGGAACATTTTGGCTTTGACGGATTTAAAAAGAATCAGGAAGACATTATAAAAAGTTTATTAGACGGGAATGACACTTTCGTTATAATGCCAACAGGAGGGGGAAAGTCTTTATGTTACCAATTACCAGCCCTAATGTGCGAAGGAACAGCAATAATTATTTCGCCATTAATAGCATTAATGAAAAATCAAGTTGATTCAATAAGAGCGATAAGAAATATTGATACAGAAAAAGGTATGGCTCATTTTTTAAACTCTTCTTTAACAAAATTAGAAGCGACAAAAGTAAGAAGTGATTTAAAGAGTGGCAAAACCAAATTGTTATATGTAGCACCAGAATCATTAACAAAAGAAGAAAATGTGCAATTATTAAGAGATATTCAAATTTCTTTCTATGCAATAGATGAGGCTCATTGTATTTCAGAATGGGGTCATGACTTTAGGCCAGAATACAGAAGAATAAGACCAATAATAGAAGAGATTGGGCACAAAGTTCCTATTATTGCATTAACAGCAACAGCAACACCAAAGGTTCAACATGATATTCTTAAAACATTATCAATTTTAGATGCCCAAGCATTTTATTCATCTTTTAATCGTCCAAACCTATACTATGAAGTAAGGCCCAAAACAGATGATGTAGTAAAAGAAGTAATAAAATTTATAAAAAAACATCAAGGGAAAAGTGGTATAGTTTATTGTTTAAGCAGAAAGAAAGTAGAAGAGTTAGCAGAAACATTTCAAGTCAATGGCATAAAGGCTTTGCCATATCATGCAGGTCTTGATGCCCATGTAAGAGCTTCAAATCAAGAAGGGTTTCTAATGGAAAAAGCTGACGTCATTGTTGCAACAATAGCATTTGGTATGGGGATAGACAAACCCGATGTTAGATTTGTTATACACTATGATATGCCAAAAAGTTTAGAAGGATATTATCAAGAAACAGGTCGTTCAGGAAGAGATGATGGAGAAGGACTTTGTATTGCATATTATAATTATGAGGATATTCAAAAGCTTGAAAAATTCAGTAAAGGTAAACCAGTAGCAGAACAAGAAATAGCTAACCAACTATTATTAGAAGTAGTTGGTTATGCAGAATCGTCAATTTGTCGAAGAAAATTCTTATTACATTATTTTGGAGAAGTTTACGAAAAAGAAAATTGTGAGACTTGTGATAACTGTTTACATCCGAAAACTAAATTTGAGGGTCAGGAATATGTAGAAATGTTATTAGATGCAGTTGATGCTTGTCAACAATTAGTAAAAACTAAACATATAATAAATGTTTTATTAGGGAAAAATTGTACAGCAGTAAGATCTTATAAGCATCACCAGTTAAGAGTGTTTGGAATAGGTATGGATAAAGATGAGAGGTTTTGGAACTCAGTTATTAGACAAGCCTTAATTGCAAGATTGTTAGCAAAAGATGTAGAGAATTATGGAGTAATAAAAATTACAGACGAAGGTTATGAGTTTTTAGAAAATCCTTATTCTTTTATGCTTACATTAGATCATGATTATGAAAGTCAAGATGATGATGATGGCACAATGGAAAGTGGAGTAAAGACAAGTGCAACTGATAAAATATTATTTCAGTTACTAAAAAATTTAAGGAAAGAAATAGCAAAAAAAGAAAATCTTCCTCCTTTTGTTATTTTTCAAGATGCTTCTCTTGAGGATATGGCAATTCAATATCCTATAACAATAGAAGAATTAAAAATGATTACAGGTGTTGGCGGAGGCAAGGCAAATAGATATGGTCAGGAATTTATTAAGCTAATAGAAAGGCACGTTGAAGATAATGAAATAATACGACCTATGGATATGGTTGTTAAATCCCCTGTAAATAAGTCTGGGATGAAAGTGTATATTATTCAAAATATTGACAGGAAAGTAGCAATTGATGAAATCGCATATTCTAAAGGTTTAACAATTGAAGAAATACTAAGAGAAATAGAAAGTATAGTTGCATCTGGAACTAAATTAGATATAACTTACTTTATTAATGAAATTATTGATGAAGATAGGCAAGCTGATATTTTTGATTATTTTATTAATGCAGATACCGACAGCATAAACGATGCGTTAACAACACTTGGAGAAAATGATTTTACAGAAGATGAAATTCGAATGATGCGTATAAAATTTATGTGCGAATATGGAAATTAAAATAACAAAATGATTAAATATGTAAATATGGCAATTAATATTATTTTATTAATTGCCGTTGTTATTCTGTATTATTTTTATTTTACAAATAGCAATACAGCATTAAGTAGTAGCACTAAATCTATTCTGTCAAATAATAAAGGCAATATAGTTTTTATTAATACTGATTCTTTATGGGAAAAATATGAGTATGTTAATGAATTGAAAACTAAACTTGAAACTAAGAAACAATCATTAGAAAAAAATATCCAAAATAAAATAACATTGTTTCAAAGCAAGGTTGACAGATATAAATATCAAGCATCAACAGGTCAAATAACAATGGAAAGTGCTCAGCAAAAAGAACAAGAATTAATGATTGAACAACAAAAAATACTATCACTAAAGGACAGTTTAGAAAATGAATTTTTAAAAGAAGAAACTAAATTAAACACAATAATTCAAGACAGCATCATAAACTTTATTAAAAGAAATAGTAAGGATTATAATTTTGTATTTGGTTATTCAAAAGGAAGTAGTTTATTATTTGCTTCAGATTCATTTGAAATGACAAATGAAGTAATAAAAGGATTAAATAATGAATATCAAAATAAATTATCAAAATAAATCATTTGATATTAAATATTAAATACTAAATTTGTACATACAAAATGTTTAAAACATGCAGAAAAAAAATGTCTTTTTATTATTTTTATTTTTAATTTTTAAGATATCTTTTAGTCAGGATACTATTGAATTTATTAATGGCAATGTTATTTTAACAAAAATAACTGCTATTGATAATGAAAATGTTTATACAGAAAACTACGAACAAAAAAACGTTTATGAAAAAAAAATAATATTCTCAATAAAATCTATAAACAAAGACTATTACACAACTAATTATAACAAAATAACATTAAACAATGGCTCCGTTTATTATTCTGATACAATTGATATTAGGGTTGTAAATGACATCATAATTATAAAGTTTCAAGAACTAAATAAAGATAAAAATAGAATAATAAAAAAAGACAAAATATTTTCATTAATAACAAAAGATGGAGATGAACAAATAATTTATCAACAAGACACATTATTTAATAATGATTATTTTTCTGCAGAGGAAATGCGACGAGCAATATTAGGTAAAAAATATGCAAAAGAAACATTTAAATGTAATTTTGTTGGTTTAGGCGGTTTAACTAGTGGTTTAGCTGGAGGTTATTTTGGATTTGGAGGATTGTTAGTTCCTGCTTTATATACAACAATAATTGGGGTTAAGGATGCGAAAATTAAAGAACCTAAAGAAAACACTAATTATTTATATAATAAATATTATTTTGATGATTCTTTTAGGAGTGGATATCAGATTGTAGCTAATAATAAAAGATTTAAGAGAGCAATTGTAGGTGGAGTAATTGGTTTTGCCATTTCGGTAACTATTTTTTCTTTAACATACCAAAAATAAATTAAAAAAAAGTGAAAAAAACCAAACCATTTTTAAAAAAAATCGTAATTATTATAAATTTAAGTAGTATGTAAATTTAAGTTTTAATATATTTGCATAATTTTGAGAAAGTATTTTGAAAATATAAAGAAAAAAAAATGATTAGGTTAATTATAATTTTATTATTGCCAGTTTTTTGCTGGGGGCAGTCTCCTAAAGGTTTAGAGTTTAGACCTTATAATGCCCCTCGTAAAGAAAAGCATAAAAATCAAAAGGACGAGTTGTTGAGAAAACAAGGTCTTTGGAAATACTTTAATATTAATAGAGAGCTCTACAAAGAAGTAGAATTTGTAAATAATTTAAAAGAAGGAGTAAGTAGAACATTTTATCCTGGAGGAGAAGTTGTTAAGGAGGAAATAGAATATCTTGCTAACCAAAAAGATGGAGCTTATACTAAAAATTTCTTTTCAGGAGAACCTTCGGTTGAAGGTACTTATTTGAATAATAGAAAACATGAATTCTGGCGCTGGTATTATGAGAATGGAGAAGTAAAGATGGAGGGCAATTATAAAAATAACCGAAAGGATGGCAATTGGAAATATTATAATAGAAAAGGAGAATTAGTAAAAACTATAAATTACATAAATGGAGTCCCTGCATCTACAGAGGGATCTGGAGGCGATTCTAGTGGTGACAAGAAAAAAGTTAGTAATGATAAGAAAAAAACAGATGTAAAAGTAACTGTCACCAAAAAGTCAGAAACAGATATAAAAGTTGATGCAAAAGAAGAAGAAGTGCCAAAAGAAGAAGCGCCAAAAGAAGAAACTCCAAAAGAAACAACCGAGTAAATTTTCACAATATTATATAATTATTTATTTATGGATTTCCAAATAGGAGATTTAATATCTTTTTTAGATAGTACAGAAAAAGGAATTATTAAAGAAGTCCGTAATAATTCATATATTATTGCTGTTGATGAATTTGAGATTGAATATCCCAAATCTATAAAAATAATAAAGACAGGGAGCAATAAAGCAAAAGAAAGTGTAGATAATACTTTAATAGAAGAAAGTAAAGAAGTATTCATCTTAGACCCATTTTCACTAAATAATGTCTCTATTTGCTTTATATCTTCTGAGATAAAGCATGAATTAAAGTCATTAAGAACTTTTATATACAATAACACCGATACTAACATACTAATAGTTTTATACAACCAATTAGGATTGAAAACAGAACTTGTATTTGATGGAAGAATAGGCTGCAATAATCAAATAGAAATAAGCAAATCAATAAAATTAGAAGAAATTAATCAATTAATTTATCAGATAATATTTTCTAAACCAAATGAAATAATTGCTCCATATAATGGAAACTTTAAAATAAAATCAAAATATTTATCAGATCCAAAAAACTTCACACATAACACTAACTATGGGGATGCAATTATAAAATCTCTTTATGATAATAATGACATTATAAATAAACCGCTAATTATAACACAAATAGAATCAAGCACATTAAACTACTTATCAAAAAAAATTATTATACCTTCTGCTAATCAGCATTTAAAAGAAAAATATATAATAAAAAATGATACTATAGAATTAGATCTACATTTGAATAAACTGATAGAAAGATTAAATAAAGATAAAGAATTTAGTAATGATTTTGAAATATTAGAATTTCAAAAAAGTGAATGTAGAAAAGGAATTGAATATGCAATACAAAATGATAAAATAACAAAAATAATTTTAATACACGGGAATGGGACAGGCAAACTACGGTCTGAAATTGAAAAAATTATTAAAGAATACGAAAATCTTCAATCTCAAGACGCATCATTTAAAGAGTATGGGTTTGGAGCAATTTTTGTTAAAATTATAAAGAATTTCAATAAAAATAAAAATATTTTTTATTAGATTTATTAATTACAAATATGCTATTAGGGCTATTCAAATCAAATAACAGTTTAATAGTATTAATTATTTTGATAATATGTATAGCATTATTTATGCCTATTGCACCTATTAGCATTGGGCCAAGTAATTCATATTCTATGCTTTTTTTTACACATGTAAATTCATTTTTTTTAGAATTCCCAATTGTAAATAAAACTTTTGCCTTTATATTGCTAATTGTTCAATCTATAATAATTACAGTATTGTTTAATTACAGTAGTTTTGTAAAAAAAGAAACATATTTACCTGCATTTATATACATATTGCTGTACTTATTTTTTAATAAACAACTAATATTAAATAGTGCACTTTTAGCCAACTTTCTAATTTTAATATCATTATTCTTAAATTTCAAAAGTTATGTAATAAAGAAACCCTATTCAAAAATACTAAATTCAACTATTCTCATTTCTATTGCTTCTCTCTTTTATTTTCCTGTGTTGTTTTTAGTTATTGTAATATGGCTTAGCTTTTTTAACTATTCTATGTATAAATGGAGAGAATGGGTTATATCAATAATGGGGCTCTTAATACCATATATTTTTATCTTTATGTACTATTTCATGATTGATGATTTGTATTTATTTAACAATATTAAATTAAATTATTTTAAATTAAGCCTAAATTATAGAAACATATTAGATTTATCATATATTCAACTAATTACACTAGGATTTTTAATTATTTTAATATTAACATCTTTTATCCACTTTCTTAAAAAAATTGACGAGGGACTTATTAAAGTTAGAAAATATAAAATTATGATTTTCTGGATAACATTAATATTTATCACAATTAATGCTTTGTTTTTTTATAATCTAAAAGATTTCACAAACATGATTATTCCTATTAGTATTTTGCTTTCGTATTATTTTTTAACTTCATTAAAAAAGATATTTATAGGAATTATCTTTTATTTAATGATAGTTTTAATAATATTATCTAATTACATTTTAATTTAACTTTTCCTTTTATTAAATATGAAAAAACGCATATTACTCCTTTTGAGCATTTCTTTTCTATTATTTACATCATGTTTTAACGTAAAATCGCCAGAACTAGAAGGCATAAAAAAGTTTAAGATTACTAAGATCACTAAAAGTTCGATCTTTATTGAAATAGGTGTAAAAATAGATAACCCTAACAATATAAAATTTAAAATAAAAGATATTGATATGGATATATTTATAAATGATCAATTTATAGGCTTAGCAAAACTAAACGATAAAGTAGTTATTGAGAAAAATAAATCAGATATTTATAACTTCAAAGTAGAGGCTAAGATTAGTAAAATATTAGGAGGTTCTATTGCTGGGGTATTGGGCGTTTTTCTTAATCAAAATATTAAACTAAAAACTAAAGGGAGATTAACAGTTACTGCGTTTTTAATAAAAAAGAGTTATAAAATAGAACACGAGCAAAAGTTTAATATTCAAGATATTCCTCTTTTTAGAAATTAAAAATATTAGCTAGGTTTGAAAAATATTATATTTTATCAAGCAATATAATGCACGGAATCCATCTTCCCAACTAATTTTTTTTCCTTCTTTATATGTTCTTCCATAATAAGAAATTCCAACTTCATAAATTCTGACATTTTCCTTTCTGGAAATTTTTGATGTAACTTCAGGTTCAAACCCAAATCGTTTTTCTTTAAGATTAAGTTGTTTTAAATATTCAGCTTTAAACAATTTGTAACAAGTTTCCATATCTGTTAAGTTTAAATTAGTTAAACTATTAGATATAAAAGTTAAAAATTTATTTCCTATAGAATGCCAGAAAAATAATACTCGATGAGGTTTTCCTCCCATAAAACGAGAACCATAAACTACGTCTGCAAAGCCATCAATAATTGGCTTTAAAAGAATATTATATTCTTGTGGATCATATTCTAAATCAGCATCTTGTACTATAATAAAATCTCCTGAAGCCAATCTAATTCCTTCGTGAATAGCAGCTCCTTTACCTTGATTAAAAGGTTGTTTATAATATATAATTTTTAAATCATTATTTTCATTAATATACTTATTAAGTTCTTGTTCTGTATTATCAACAGAACAATCATTAACTATTATTATTTCTTTTTCTATATTTTCTATTAAATCAACTTCTTTAATGCGCTGCAGAATTGCATTTATAGTATTTTGCTCGTTATATGCAGGAATAATTATTGAAAGTATCATTTTGTAAATATGTTAGTTTTTTTTATGAAGTAAATATCTCACTTTCTGAGAAAAAGAAATGAGCCTCTTTAAAAGCATTTTCAATGCTATCTGAACCATGAATTGCATTTTGTGTCATATCTGTTGCAAATTGTTTCCTTATAGTACCATCTTTAGCCAATTCAGGATTCGTAGATCCCATAAGTTCTCTAAACTCAACAACAGCATTTTCTTTTTCTAATACCATAACAATGACTGGAGCTGATGTGATAAATTTAATTAAGTCATCAAAAAAAGGTTTACCTTTATGAATTCCATAGAATTTATTTGCTTGCTCTATTGACATTTTTAACATTTTTAAAGCTTCTATATGAAAGCCAGCTTCAATAATTCTATTAATAATAAGACCTGTATACCCTTTTTTGAAAGCTGTAGGTTTTATCATGCCAAAGGTAAAATTGTTTTCCATAATTTTTATTCTTTTAATATTTTAAAAAATATTGTTACTTTGTAGAGTAAAAATAATAATAATTTTAATAGAAAAGTCTTTCTATTAAAATTATTAAAAAATAAAAAATAATGAAAAAACAAATTCTACAAATAAAATCAAAATTAGAAGACTCAAGCATAAAAAATATAGCAATTATTAGTCACGTTAACCCAGATGGTGATGCTGTCGGTTCCTCTTTAGCACTGTATGATATATTTAATAAAATGCATTATAGTGTTAATATCGTTACACCTTCAGATTATCCTGATTTTTTAAATTGGATGCAAGCGACTGACAAGGTTATTAATGCAAAAAAAAATCTTGCTTTAGCTAAAAACTGTTTAGAAAAAGCTGATATTATTTTTTGTGTTGATTTTAATTCTATAAAAAGAGTTGATATAATGGAAGAATATTTAAAAACAGCTAATGCTTTTAAAATTTTAATAGACCATCATATAGACCCTGAATTATTTGCAGATATAATTATTTCAGACACAAAATATTCTTCTACAGCAGAACTTATTTATAATGTTATCAAAGAACTTGGTTATGAAAAGTTAATAGATAAAAATATTGCTGAAGCAATTTATGTAGGAATAATAACAGATACAGGTTCTTTTAGTTATTCAAATACAAAATCGGAAACTCATGTAATTGCAGCTGAACTTATAAAATATGGAATAAATAATTCTTTAATAAACGACTCTATTTATCAAACATATTCAGCAGATCGATTGAGATTATTAGGACATACCCTATGTAATAGACTTAAAATATTTCCTAATAAAGCATGTTCTTATATCTATTTATCTAAAGAAGATCTTGCTAATTACAATTATAAAGACGGCGACACTGAAGGAATTGTAAATTACGGATTGTCAATAAATGGAATAAATATGACTGCAATGTTTATTGAAAAAGAAAATTATATTAAAATATCTTTTCGCTCTAAAGGAAATTTTTCTGTAAATGATTTGGCAAAAAAATATTTTAATGGAGGAGGACATAAAAATTCAGCAGGAGGACAATTAGAATGCTCCTTAGGGGATGCAACAAAGCTATTTGAGGATATTACTGATAATATTATTAATGAAATAACTAATGTTTAAATGAAAATACTATTATCATTATTTATAATATTAATATCTTTAGTATCTTGTAATAACAAACAAAAGCAAGAAACTAAGAAAGAAATAACTTTCGAGGAAATAAAAGAACCTATGCTTAGAACAAATATTACCTTATATGAAAATGAAAACGAACAGATTGAGGATTATATTAGACGATATAAATGGGATGTAAACAAAACAAACACAGGTATTAGATATTTAATTTATAAAAAAGGTAATGGAGAAAAAGCTCGAAATGGAAAAACTGCAATTATTGCATATACACTAAGTTTAATAAATGGTAATGTTGCTTATAAAAAAACAGAACAAAATCCTGAACAGATAGAAATAGGTAAATCAGTAATAAGAGGACTCGAAGAGGGTATTCTTTTACTCAGAGTTGGAGATAAAGCAAAAATAATAATTCCTTCAAACTTAGGATATGGATTGCTTGGAGATGAAAAAAGAATACCGTCAAGAGCTACTTTAATTTACGACCTAAGCCTTATTGACTTATACTAAATATTAAAAATACAATTACTTAAAAATATGCTAATCTAATATAATTACATAATTAAATTTAAAACTAACCATTCTTGACATTTCTTGCCCTGCTTCAAGCATATCATCGTCGCCATCTTCATAATACCAATTAATAGTAATAATCAGTCCTTTGGCATTATATTCTGTTAGTTTGTATAATATATCAAGAATATATTTAGCTGAAGAAGAGTTAAAATATTCAAGTTTGAAGTCAAAATTTAATTCTTTTTCAATATTAATTTCATTAATAAAATTATCCATCCACTCAATTACAGGGTCATAAAACTCTCTAACATTTTCTGGCCTTGATTCGCCAATTATTTCGAAATGGTACTTATTTGCATCATATACAATTTTAGGAGAAATTTCAGTTGATTCTATTCTTAATGTATTCATAAATGTATTATTTTTTTTTCAAAATTATTATTGTTTGTTTAAATAAAGAGATTTTTTCATCAATTTGCTCTATATTATATTCAATATTGTTTTCAGATTTTAAAACAATATCAATTAATCCTAATCCAGCCCCTCCCTTTTCAGAAATTTGAGTATTAAAAATTCTATTTTCGTAATATTTTTTCAATTGCTCCTTATCTAATTTATTTAAGGCATCAATACTATTGGTTAGTTTTTCCTTATTAATATTTTGTAAAGAGTTCTGAGTAGTGATTATAAATTTATTTCCATTTTCAATAATGGAAATTTTAGGATAAACTATATCAAAATCATAATCATAAAAAGATACCTCATTGCTATGTTTTAATATATTTTCAAGGCACTCAACCATTATGTTAAATACTTTTTTTTTAACAGATTTATCCACATCAATAATACTAAATATATCCTTAACACGCCTCAATAAAACTTGAATGGTGCCAAAGTCAATTAATCCATGATAATCTAAAACAACCTTGTTTGACATTTTATTTAGTTTGTCAACAAATAATTTCGGTATAAATGTAATAATTTTATATTAAATCAAAATCATTTTTTTATTATTTTTTTTAAAAAAAATAATAAACCCCTTATTATCATCTAAATATTAATACTTTGTCTCAATAGAAATTGCAATAATTTAATTTTTATAAATTACAGATGTCCAATTTTTATCCATATATTTATCAACAAATGAAAGCGATAAGCTTGCTGCTTTTGAATTTAGAACATCAACGTCAGTATCATAAAACCCACTAATTATGAGTATGGCGTCTTTTTTTAAATATTTTGTGTATGTTTCTATTTGTTCTAACAAAACATTTCTATTGATGTTTGCAATGATTACATCATAAATGTAATTATTTTCAATTAAAACATTAGTATCTCCTAAAAATACATTAACATTTTCAGTCTCATTAATTTCTATGTTTTCGATTGCATTACAAACAGCATTTTCGTCATTGTCAATAGCATCTATACGTGTTGCTCCAAGTTTAGATGCTAATATTGCCAAAATAGCCGTACCACATCCCATATCTAAAATAGTTTTGTTTTTAACAAAACTTTCGTTATCAAGTAATATGCTTACTATTAATGAGGTGGTTTCATGATGTCCTGTCCCAAAAGCCATTTTAGGGTCTATAACAATTTCATAAGGATAATCTGATTTTTCATGAAAAGACGAACGAATAAAACATTTGTTATTTATGCAAATAGGTTGAAAACTTTTTTCCCATATTTCATTCCAATCCTTATCTTCAATCTCACTCATTTCATAAATAATACCCTTTTCTATATTATCAAGGGTTTCTCTTAAAATAGCTTCATCAAATAAGCTTACCTCAATATATGCAAATAAACAATCATCCTCTTCTATAAAATTATTATAACCATTGTCAAATAAAATTGCTGTAATTATTTCTTTATGTGACTCATCGCTTGTAAATATCTTGATTTCCTTTGTTGTTTCCATGAATGTATAATTATTTTATTATTTTTCTTTTAAATATTTATTATTTTTGGCATAAAATTAGATAAATTTTCAAGTAAATTTATTTTTCAAGTAAAATTTTAAATATCATGCGTAAAATTATTATTTTAACACTGTTTTATTTTCTTATTACACCTGTCATATATGGTCAAGATAAAACTAAAGGAAAAGCCACAACAAATAAACCTGTATGGACTATTAAGCTTAAAATAAAAGGATTAAAAGATACATTATGTTATCTCGGTTATTATTATGGAGATAAACAATTTATAAGAGACACTGCTAAAGTTAATTCTGACGGTGTGTGTGTGTTTGAAGGAACAGAGCCAATTGAAGGAGGTATATATTTAGCTGTTACACCTGATAAAAAATATTTCGAAATAATGGTATCTGAAAATAAAATAAGCTTAGAAACTGATACTGCTGAATTTGTAAAAAACATGAAAGTAATTGAATCTAAAGAAAATAAACTATTCTACGGATTCTTAAATTACATAGCAACTCAACAAGAAAAAGCTGGGCCAATAAGAGAAGAAATGAAAATTGCACAAACAAGCAATGATACAGCAAAAATGCGAGAACTTAAACAAAAAATGTTAGCTGTAGATTCTGAAGTTAGAGATTACAAACAAAAGCTTATGGAAGACAATCCAAACAGTATTGTTACTAAAATTTTTAGAGCATCTCAAGATATAGAAGTACCAGATCCTCCAATTTTAGAAAATGGACGCCCTGATTCTTTATTTCAATTTAGATATTATAAACAACATTTTTTTGACAATATAGACTTTTCTGATGATAGAATATTACGCACACCTATATTTCATCCCAAATTAGTACAATATCTGGAAAAACTAACTCTTCAACAACCAGATTCTATTAATGCAACTGCAGACTTTATAATAAACAAAGCAAAAGCTAACAAAGAAATGTTTAAATATTGTGTTTATTATATGACAAGCACTTATGAAAAATCTAAAATAATGGGATTTGATGCAATATTTGTGCATCTTGTTGATAATTATTTTACTGATGGACAGGCATTTTGGGTTGACTCAACTACATTATATAAAATTCAAGATAGAGCAAAAACCCTTAAACCTTTATTAATAGGAAATAAAGCTCCTGATTTAACATTATATGACACTACATCAAATGTTATAGACATAAATGAGCAAAAGACACTCTCTGGAGGAAAAACATTTAATATGTATAATATTCCTGCAAAATATATGGTTTTATTCTACTGGGATCCAGATTGTGGGCACTGCAAACACGAAATTCCTCTTTTAATTAATGCTTATGATTCTGTGTTAAAAGACATGGGAGTTGTTATACTAGCTATTTCTTTAGAAAATGCAGATACAAAAAAGTGGAAAGAATTTATTAACGGAAAAAACATGAAATTTATTAATGGATTTGACCCTTCTAATCAAAATAATCTTTACAAAACTTATGATATATACAGCACCCCTGTAATATATCTTTTAGATCAAGAAAAACGAATATTAGCTAAAAGGATTAGTGTTGATCAGATAAAAGAAGTTATTGACAAAGAAGAAGAGTTTAAAAGAGAAAAAATAAAATAATATTTAATTATTAAGTAGTGTCTTATCCTAAATAAAATAGGTTAGTCCAAATTTTTTGTATAAACCTATTTTTAGCAAAAATACTAATAATTAAAAAACAAGACTCAATCGCATAAATAAAATTTAAGATTAAGCTACTACATTAATGTAAAGCTAACGATTAAAAAAACTCTTTTAAAGAATCAATTAAATTACGATTTTCTTTCTTTGTTCCAATGGTGATTCTTATACAGTTTTCACAATGTAAATTTGATGAACGATCCCTAACTATTATATTTCTATTTTTTAAAAAATTATAAATATTTTTTGCATTTATTGTTTTTACAAGTATAAAATTTGCATCAGAAGGATATATATGTGTAATAATATGAGTTAATTTTGACAATTCTTTAATAACAAACTTTCGCTCATTTAATATACACCTTTTCAATCTGATAATTTTATTCTTATTTTTTAATATTTCTAAAGCTTTCTTTTGTGAAAAAATATTTACGTTATATGGTAATTTTATCTTGTATAAAATTTTTATAACCCTTTCATCGGCTAAAGCAATTCCTACTCTTAATCCTGCTATACCCCAAGCTTTTGAAAGGGTACGCATAATTATAAGATTATCATAATTTTCTATAAGAGATAAAGAAGAACCTCCTTCAGAAAAATCAATATAAGCCTCATCAATAACAACAAAAATATTAAAGGTCTTTAATAAATACTCTATAATTTCTATTGGAACAAGATTTCCTGTTGGGTTATTTGGGGAGCATATAAATATCATCTTTGTATTAGCATTCAATGCTTTACTAATAGCTGCTATATTTATAGTAAAATCAGCATTTTGAGGAACTTTTATAACGTTTACATCATTCACATGAGCTGAAACCTCATACATTCCATAAGTAGGTGGACAAATGATAATATTGTCAATACTTGGGCGACAACACATTCTTAATAAAAGGTCTATAACTTCATCACTTCCATTGCCTATAAATATTTTTTCTGTATTCAAATAAAAAACTTCAGAAACAACGTCCCTTAACTCTTTATGCAATGGATCTGGATAACGATTAAAACTAGAATTATAGGGATTTTCATTTGCATCAAGAAAAACACTAGCTTGTCCTTTAAACTCATTTCTTGCAGAGGAGTAAGGAACTAAGTTTTTAATATTTTCTCTAATAAGTTTTTCTATTCTCATTTTGTAAAAATTTTAATCGTATCGTTACTGCATTTTTATGAGCATCCAAACCCTCTGCTTCAGCCATTTTTTCCACATAAGGACCTATGTTTCTTATTCCTTGTTCGTTTATTGTTTGGAAAGAAATATATTTGCAAAAAGCCTCTAATGTTAAACCACTGTAAGCTTTTGCTGCTCCATTTGTTGGAAGAGTATGATTTGTTCCAGATGCATAATCACCAATAGACTCTGTAGCATAATTACCTATAAAAACAGAACCTGCATTAGTAATCATATCCTTAACACTTGAATCATTCATAGCTATAATAAGATGTTCAGGGGCATAGTCATTAATGATTTCTATTGCTTGATTATAGTTCTCTGCTATAATTATTTTACTATTATCTATAGCTTTTTTTGCTATCTCTTTTCTTGATAAATTCTCAACCTGTTTCTTTAACTCAAAAATAGTATCTTTTACTAATTTTCGGCAACAAGTAACTAATAAAACCTGACTATCTGGGTCATGCTCTGCCTGTGATAATAAATCCGCCGCCACAAATGATGCATTAGCACTATCATCAGCTAATACAGCAAGTTCCGATGGTCCTGCAGGCATGTCTATTGCGATACCTTTCATACTTACTATTTGTTTCGCGATGGTAACATATTTATTACCTGGACCAAAAATCTTATATACCTTTGGAACAGTCTCTGTTCCATAAGCCATTGCTGCTATAGCTTGTGCTCCTCCTATTTTATACACTTTACTTACACCACAAAGCTTTGCTGTGTAAAGAATTACTGGGTTTACATTGCCATCTTTACCTAAAGGTGTACAAAGAATTATTTCCTCACATCCTGCAATCTTGGCTGGTATTGCTAACATTATAACAGTAGAAAATAAGGGAGCTGAGCCTCCAGGGATATACAGACCTATTTTTTCTATTGGCAATTGCTTACGCCAACATACAATTCCTCCCATCGTTTCTATTGGAACATCTTTATTTTTTTGATTGACATGAAATTTTGATACGTTTTCTATTGCTAATGATATTGCATTCTTCAAATCATCAGAAACAAAATTGCCTGCTTCAGATAATTCATCCTCTGTAACAATAATATTATCAAGGACAACTTTATCAAACATTTTGCTATAATCACGCAAAGATATGTCTCCTTTATTCTTTACATTATTCAATATATTGCCAACACTTAAATATAGATCATCATCATCTACTAATTTTCTATAGAGCCTCTTTCTAAGAGATTCTATATCTGTGAAATTTATTATTTCCATAATTTAATTTTATAAAATCATTTTTTCTATTGGTATAATTAAAATTCCCTCTGCTCCTAATAATTTAAGATTATCTATAACATCCCAAAACTTATCTTCTTCTACTACTGAATGCATTGAGCACCATCCAGACTTAGCTAGTGGCATAATCGTCGGGCTTTTCATTCCTGGGACAAGGTTTATTATCTCATTTACTGAGCTCTCTGGAGCATTTAACAATAAATACCTATATTTCTTTGACTTACTAACAGCTTCTATTCTAAACAATAATTTGTTTACTATACTCATCTCATTCTCATCTAGCAATGGATTAGAAATTATTACTGCCTCAGAATTTAATATAGTTTCTACCTCCTTTAAGCCATTTCCTATAAGCGTACTCCCTGTGCTAACTAAATCAATTATAACATCTGCAAGATTAATTGCTGGCGCTATTTCTACAGAACCACTTATTTCATGAATGTCTGCATTTATACCTTTTTCTTTTAAAAAATCAGATACTATTTTTGAATACGATGTAGCAATTTTCTTTCCCGACAAAAAATCTAAACCAGTATATACTTCTGTTTTCGGAATAGCTATTGATAAACGACATTTTGCAAATCCTAATTTCCTTATTATATTTACGGTTTTGTTCTTCTCATACACAACATTCTCTCCCACTATACCTATATCAGCTATTTTATCTTCAACATATTTTGGAATATCATCATCTCGTAAATATAATAAATCAATAGGAAAATTTGTAGGACGATCCACTAATCTGTTATGGCCATTAGATATTGATAAGCCACATTCAGTTAATAGCTTAATTGTCCCCTCGTAAAGACGACCTGATTTTTGAACCGCAATTTTAATTCTCTTTTCCATATTTATTATTTTTTAATTATTTAAAAAAAAAGGCTTACCACTTTTTAAGATGGTAAGCCTCCGCTTAATTTAATATTTTGTTACTATACAAAATGCTTACCACCCATGCAATTTTACATGATGATGATGAACATGATTTAATATAGATTTATTTTTCATTAATTTCAATAAACTTTTTGCAAAAATACAATTTATTATTTTATTACCAATTTTATTTCTAATAATTTTATTTAGGACACGAAAAATCCGTTCAAATGAAATTAAAAGAAAGACAAGAAACTGTTTCAAATAAATCAAATTTGGACAAGGTAAAACTAAGTATGGCTTGAATAATATTTAGAGTTAAACGACAAAAAAACATCAGAATTTTTTTATGTTTTTACATTCCTTGTGATTAATCTAGTTAAGTTTAGCAAGATTTTTTTTTATTGCTGTTATTTTTATCTCGTATTTTTTGTAAAAGATAATTTACTACAAAAAAATAAAATTTATTATAAATATAACTGCTGACTTTTTCAGCTAACACTATTTAAAATATTTGTAGAAACGTCTAAAATAGACGTTAGCTAAAAGATAAAATATCAAATTACAATATTGATTATTTTACCTTTAACAATTATTATTTTTTTAGTAACTTTATCAGCTAAATGTTTTATGAATTCTTCATTCTCTATTAGTATTTTGTTTATTTCTTGTTCTGACATTTCGTTAGGTATTTCTAATTTGAATTTTAGTTTCCCATTAAACGATACAGGATAAACAAAAGTATTTTCTACAAGATAATTAGAATTAAACTCAGGATAATTGGCTTTAGTAATAGAGTCATTATTTCCATCTTTATGCCATAACTCTTCTGTTATATATGGAGCAAAAGGACTTAATAGGGTATTAAGAGCCATTAGTATTTCTCTTTTATTGCATTTTAGATCAGTTAATTCGTTAACACATATCATAAATGAGCTAACAGATGTGTTTAGAGA
This sequence comes from Bacteroidetes bacterium GWF2_29_10, assembly GCA_001768555.1. Lineage (GTDB taxonomy): Bacteria > Bacteroidota > Bacteroidia > Bacteroidales > GWE2-29-8 > GWE2-29-8. The sequence continues at coordinate 17,466 of MEOD01000020.1, read as the reverse complement.
TAGTTTTTCGATGTCTTCGGTTATTTTCTTTATTGTTTTATGGAGTATTTTTAGTTCTTTGCTATTTGGTTTTTCATCAGAGATATCAAACCCAGTTTCGTTATGAAATAGTCTCCAATATTTTCGAATAAATCTAGCCACACCTTCAATTCCATTAGTATCCCAAGGTTTGTGCATTTCAATTGGGCCAAGAAACATTTCATACAATCTGAAAGTATCTGCGCCATATTTATCAATTAACTCGTCAGGATTAACTACATTATACTTAGATTTAGACATCTTTTCAACTTCTGAACCACATATGTAATTTTCATTATCTTCTAAATATTCAACAGGAAATTGTGCATTAGTAAATTCAGGTCTCCATTTTTTAAACTCTTCTATATTAAGTATATTATTTTTAACAAAGCTAACATCAACGTGTAAAGCAGAATACTCCATATCAGGTCTAAGCTTATTTTTAGATACGAAAATGTTAGTATTGTTTATTCTATATACAAAAGAAGAAACGCCTTGTATCATTCCTTGATTAATTAATTTTTTGAAAGGTTCTTTTTCGCAAACCAATCCATAGTCAAAAAGAAACTTGTTCCAGAAACGAGAATATATTAAATGTCCTGTTGCATGCTCTGCACCTCCAATGTATAAGTCTACATTTTTCCAGTATTCATTGGCTTCTTTGCTAACGAGTTGTTTTCCATTTTTAGGATCCATATAACGAAGATAGTAAGCCGAAGAGCCAGCAAATCCAGGCATAGTACTTGCTTCAAAATGGAATTCATTTTTGTATTTCCAATTTTTGGCTCTAGCAAGCGGAGGTTCTCCTCTATCTGTAGGCAGATACGCGTCAACTTCTGGAAGTTCTAAAGGTAATTTATCAAGATCAATAGGGTATGGCATTTCGTCTTTAAAATATATAGGGAATGGTTCGCCCCAATATCTTTGTCTGCTGAATATTGCATCTCTTAAACGGTAATTTATTTGAGCAAACCCAATTTTTTTCTCTTCGACTTTTTGTAGTATTTTAGAAATAGCATCTTTTACTTTTAATCCATTTATAAAATCGGAATTAATAATAGTTCCTTCTTTGGTTTCATATGCTTCAATAGAAATGTCCCCTCCAGCAACAACTTCTTTTATGGGAAGATTAAAATGCTTAGCAAAAGCATAGTCTCTGCTATCGTGAGCAGGGACAGCCATTATAGCCCCAGTTCCATACCCTCCAAGTACATATTCAGAAATCCATATTTGGATTTTTTCGCCAGAAAAAGGATGTATTACATATGCTCCAGTAAATACACCACTAATGTTTTTCACTTCCGATTGGCGTTCTCTTTCTGTTTTATTTTTTGTAAATTCAATGTATTCTAAAACTTTCTCTTTCTGTTCTTTTGTGGTAATCTCTAGCACTAATTGATGTTCGGGAGCAACAACCATGAATCCTACTCCAAATATTGTGTCTGGGCGAGTTGTGAAAACCTTTAATATATTATTGTTGTTTTCAATATTAAAATCTATAATAGCACCTTGAGATTTTCCAATCCAATTACGTTGAACTTCTTTTAAGGAGTCAGACCAATCTAATTCATCTAAATCATTTAATAATCTTTCGTTGTATGCAGTAATGCGCAAAGCCCATTGTTTCATTTCTTTTCTTACAACAGGGAATCCTCCTCGCTCAGAAAACCCATCTTTTACTTCGTCATTAGCTAAAACTGTTCCTAGTTGAGGGCACCAGTTTACCATTGTGTTTGATAAATAAGCTAAGCGGTAATCTAAAAGAATTTCTTGTTGTTGTTTTTCATTAAAGTTTTTCCATTGCTCGGCAGAGAATTTTATTTTGCAACCATGATGTGCATTAACCTCATGGTTTCCATTTTTTTCAAATATGGAAATAAGGTTTTGTAATGGCTCTGCTTTATCTGTTTGCTTGTTATACCAAGAGTCGAACATTTTCAAAAATACCCATTGAGTCCATTTGTAATATTCTGGAGCACAGGTAAGGACTTCTCTAGTCCAATCGAAAGAAAATCCAATTTTAGCAAGTTGTTCTTTGTATCTTTTTATGTTTTGCATTGTTGTAATTTCGGGATGTTGACCAGTTTGTATGGCATACTGCTCTGCAGGTAGGCCAAATGCGTCAAATCCCATAGGGTGCAAAACATTAAACCCCTTTAATTTTTTATATCTAGAGAATATGTCTGAAGCAATGTAACCTAGAGGGTGTCCCACGTGTAGTCCCGCTCCAGATGGGTATGGAAACATGTCAAGCACATAATATTTTGGTTTATTATTATCTATATCGGTTTTAAAAACTTGATTGTCTTCCCAGTATTTTTGCCATTTCTTCTCAATTTCTCTATGATGATATTCCATTTATATAAAGTTTATTAATTAACATTTTCAGATTACAAAATTAATATCTTTTTTATTATAGCCAGAACTAAAAAATATAATCCAAGCAATAAAAATGTTGTTAATTCGAATAATCTAATAATATCCTAGAAATGAATGGTTCGTAATAATACCAAAATAAGTTTCTTGGGTCAGAATGATTGTTAATGCTTTTAAAGAAATATTTAAATGTTTTTATGCCTTTCATTTTTGAAAAAGATGTTTTAACTTTATTATCGGAAAAATCAGCTGCAATATAGTATGTTTTAATAGATTCGTTATAATTTTTGAATATTATTGGGAAGTATTTAGGAATTCCATTTTTGTTAAGAATAGAGTCGCCTTTTTCATTAGTGTTAACATATAATTCTGCAAGTATTTCAGGATTAGAAATGTTTTTATTTATTTCAAACCAATAAACGTATTTTAATTGTTCAGGCACATTGTATTGTTCCATCATTTTTTTAGAGCTAACAATAATAGGAAGTCTTGTTTTTAGACAGTTTTTATCTAGAATAACTATTTTCCCATTTACGTTTATATAAATGATTCCTCCTTTTTTGAAGTTCCAACCATTATTGTTTTGTTCCATATATTTTTTAACAACCCATTTAGGAAGGTCTGGATTGTTTGTTGTATCCAATTTTTCAAAATATCGTCCATTCCAACCTGTCCATTCTAATCCGAACAAATTTTCAGTTTCTTTAGTTTCTTTAGTTTTTGTGGGCGATCCAAATAAGTTGTGTTCCCCAATAACTAAATTACCTTTATTAATCATTTTCTTAATAAATAAAACATCATTTTTGCTTAAACCACCATATATCAGCGAAGATTTGTTGTTGTCTATTTGTTTTTTTGTCCACTCTTCTTCGTAAATGCCATAATTATCCGAAAGAAATAAAACATCATATTTATCAACAATGCTGTCTATTTGTTTTGCTTTAAAATGATTAAGATCTTTTATTTCATATTTGAAATTATCTTTTGGGAAAAAACCAAAATAGTCTTTTTTGTAATCATATAACTCATTATCATTCTTTGTGAATTTATATTGATTTAATATCCAATAGAAACATTGATGCTCCACGCAATTGTTATTAAGAACAGTTTTGTCATAAACAAAAATGCTTAGCGGTCGTTCTTTTTGAATTACCCATAATAACTTCATAAAAAAAGGAGTAAGAAATATAAAAAGTAGCAGCAAATAAAGATAATATCGTTGTCGCATTTTTATATGATAATTAATTTTTTAAATAAGATTCCTTTTGTTTCATTGGAATATAGTTTAATTATGTATATTCCTATTTGCAAATTTAATATATTAATTTTATTTTGAGAAGAATTAATGTCCCCTTTTTTTATAATTTCACCCATTAGGTTAATTATTTCATAATGTATGGTTGAATTTAAATTGGACTTTACAAAGATATCTGTTGTTGCAGGATTTGGAAATAAGCTTATTTGACAATTATTGATATCCGTTTTTTTTATGTTTTGCTTAACGTTTTTTATGCCTTTATAATAATTTACTCCGCCTGCATAATTGCCAATAATCATATCCAAAAAGCCATTATTGTCAAAATCATAGAGTGCAATAGAGCTTTGATAACCATTGATTTTGTTGGCTATAAAAAATGTGTCAGGCTCAACTAATCCATCATTTATATCGTTAATTATATTAAAAGCATATATATTGCCTGAATAACTTCCTGAAAATATTTTATTTTTATTCTCATCCTTAATGATACAAGGGACTGAGTATCCAAAGTAAGAGTAATCAGTGTCAACGGTTGATATATTTCCAAATTTAGATGATTGCAATTCAAATACAGGGTTACTTTTAGTTCCTTTATTTTTAAAATAAAGAAACGTTCCGTTTTTGTTTCCAATAATTAAATCTAATACACCATCAGAATTGAAATCACAAAATGCAGGCGTTAGGTTTCTGTATGAAGATAAATTACTTGATTTAATCCAATTTTGTTCAATAAGTTGATAATTTGGGTTTGTAATTGTGCCTGTATTTTTATATAAGTCAATAGTTCCTTTTAAGTCCCCAATAATTAATTCGGCTTTACCATCATTGTCTATATCTCCAAAAGCAGGATAAGCATTTATTAAATCTTCATGCAATGACAAGTTGGCAAAGTCTTTGGTTATTAATTTGAATGCAGGGTTTGCTTTGGTTCCAATGTTTTTATAGAACGAAATAGTTGAATAAAAAACAGAATGTAGAATAGAATTGCTGTCTAAATAAGACTCCCTATGCAATCCTGAATTACTTATAAATAAATCAATTAATCCATCATTGTTAATATCATAAGAAACAGGGAAAGAACCCTCTCCAACGTCAATAGTTTTGTCTAATAAAAATTGTTTGCTTTGTAGGTTATAAGATGGAATATTATTTGTCCCTGTATTTTTATAATAATAAATTTTGTTATTATTTTTCATACTAGCCCCATCAGAAGCACAAACTAATAAATCTTTTAAACTGTCGCTATCTACATTAAGAATATAACAAGCAGGATTAGAATATATGTCAATAGGATTATTATTGTTTGGAAACTTATAATCAATTGTTTTTGACATTTTTGCATTAATATTATCAGTTTCATTAGTTAATAAAACAATATTAGGATAATCAACGTCGCCTAGTAATAAGTCTTTCTTCCCATCTCCGTTGAAATCGTAAATAGTTACAGTGGAGCCTACATGATTTATTTGATTGTCTGCTTTTAATTGTTTTTTATTATTGCAATTTGAGCCAAAAATTATTTCGTTATTATCTTGCCCTTCGCATATATCTCCCCAAAAATCATTTGCTACAATATATTCTAAACTATCAGGAACTCCATATTTCTCAATGGAAACATTTTTATGCAAATAGAGTTTGTCTGCTAATACCGAAAACGCAACAATATCTAAATCCCCATCATCATCTATATCTATTATTGCAGGAATATCAGCATAAGTAACAAATAAATTTAAGAGCATCCCATTATAGTCAGATAATAATTGATTCGTTTTTAATTCAAATTGCAACTTTCCTGTTTGCTTCATTAAGTTTTTGTAAACAGATATGCCTGTATATCCATACGAAAAAATATCCATATCTCCGTCTAAATCATAATCCCTTAAAAGAGCAATGTATTTTAATTCAGGAAACAAATGTATATACTCTGGCGCGAAAATTAGGTTACCATCTTTTTTTAAAAATGTAAGTATTCTATTTCCATACCTGTCAAAAACAAATAAATCATTATTCCCATCTCCATCTAAATCAATTTCAGAAAATTGGCAAAAATTCATTCCCCCTGTCCATGGAAAGTCTAATTTATTGCCAGTAGAGTCGTATACTTCAATTGAGTCATTATAATTAAAAGTATAGTAATAACTAATGTTCTGACAGAATACTAATTTTATAGAAAAAATATTTAATAATATGAAAATGAAAAATAATCGGCTCATAATTAAAGCCAAAGATATTTTTTTATAGTATTAAAACTTTAAAATTCTTTAAAATATTTTCATATTCAACTTTAACGATATAAACACCTGCTTTTGATATCGCAAATAAATCACAACAATAGTATGACTTGTCTATGTTTAAAGTTTTTGAAGTAAATTCTTTTCCTAAATTATCAAAAACAGTTATTTTTACTTGTTTGTTGTTGTTAAAATAAGTTTCAAGTTTTAAGTTCTTTCCAAAAGAATACACATTAATAATATCATTAAGATTGTTTTCAAAAGACTTAGATTTGCTAGCATTAAGAGATTTATTGTCTTCATCTTTTGTTTTGAATGTTTGTGTGTTTGAAAAAGAAGAAAAATGTGTTAATTCTATATTGCAAAAATTAGAAATTTGCCATTCATAAACAGTATTTTTTTTTAATTTATCTATTTCATTACAATGAACACAGCCTATTTGCACTCTGTCTTCATAACCATTTTCCCATATATAATTCCATGTATTTTCTTCTATGGATTTCCATCTAACAAGATATTTATTATTATATCCCATCCCTTCCCATTTTAATACAGCTTCAGTTGTACCTATGTCTATAGTTTCAAGACCATTGTTTACAGGACATTTGTCAATACTTTTAAACTCATAAATATTACTGAAATCTTTGTAAAATAAATCACAATATGTTCTTATTTGAACTTCGTAAACTTGTCCTTGAATTATATTATTTAGATAAATGCTCGTGTCTTTTTCTATATTATAATATTTCCAATTATTCCTATTTTTTTCTTTGATTCTTAGCATATATAAGCTAGCATTAGGATTTTTATTCCAAAATAATGTGTTTTTTTCTTTATTATAATTTATTGTATTTACAATCGCACAATTATTGTTTTCTTCACTAAGAGTTTTGAAATAATAGGTAGTTAGACAAGAATAAATATCTTTATCTACAATATTTTGAATCTGAATTTCATAACTTGTTGAAGGATTTAGATAATTAATCCTAGTGCTATCCTCTTTATTGTAAAATAATAAATAGCTCCAATTATTATTATTATCTTTTATTTTATATCTTAACAATGTTGTATTATTGTATTTTTTGTCCCATTTTATAATTATTGACTTTTCTGTGATTTTGGTTATTTTTACATTTTCTACATTTGATATTTTGAATGCAGAATTTATAGTTACTTTTTTTTCTACATAACAATTATTTGTATCAATTATTGTTAATGCATAATCACCTATTCCTAAATTAGATATATTAGATCCTTCTATTTTTGTATTATTAAGATAATATTTTAGAAAATTATTAGAAGTAACTATATTAATCTCAGCATCATTATTTTCATGACAAATGTTGTGTCTTACTACAATTGTATCAAGTTTAGGTAAATCAAATACTTTTATTTGAACTTCAAGTTTCTCGCTTTCGCAAACACCTATAGAGTCCATTTGAGTTACATAATAAAAATAATTCCCACTTTTGTTAGTAATAGCTATATCTGTGCCTTTCAAAGGCACAGAGTCATTTAATGATGCATACCATTTAATGTTGTTTCCTATTGCAGTTAAAGATTTTGCTACATCATTTAAACAATATTTTAATTCTATATCAGCAATGGGCTTTTCTACATTACATATAGGATCTATTCCTTCGTAAAAATATGGTTTATATATAGGATTTTTTTCAAATGTAATATGTAATGGTTTTGACCAATCCGAATCATATTTTAAGCCTGATGCTTTTATTCGTATCCAATATTTATGATTTTGCTTAAATCCCTTAAAAAATAAATAATTACCTAAAAATGCAGTATCTTCATAAATTTTATCATCAAAATCGTAATCATTAGAAATTTCAATTTTATATTTTATTGCATATTTATCTCTTTCCCATTTTATAATAGGGTTTACGTCTTTTATGTCAGTATCTAATATTGGCATATTAGGTATTGGAATATTTAATTCAGCTCTGAATAAATATCTATTTGAAAATGAAGCATAAACAGTATTTTTTTTATCATTAATATATGGCCCCAAAATATTATCAAATCCAAATGCTAAATTCCCTTTATTCCAATCAGCATTCCATACAAATAATTCCCACCATTCTATTCCATTAAAAGTACCCCAAAGTCGAGTCGAGTCAATAATATATGGGGAAACTTGAGATTTATGTGTCCAAGGGAGAAGTACCATTGTTTTATCACCTACGTTTATTTCATTTGTTTTTACAGAAAATCTTATTAATTTGTCAGCATTATCTATTGTTAATAATGGGCTTATAAGTTCTTTTCTGAAAACGTCACCCGTTGTGTCATTAATTTGTGGCAAATAATACAAACCATCAGGTCTAAAATCAGAGCCTAAAATAAGTCCATGTTTAAAAGGAATTATTTGAGCAAATTGTTGCCTGTTTTTTGACATATACTCTTTCTGATAAGAATAATTCCAAGTTTTTCCCATGTCATAAGAATAACCCAAAGAACAATTTGGTCCATCTCCAGATACATAAGTAATTGCACGCCTATATTTGTCATACTTTATATCATGAACGTGACAATTACTAGGATCATCCTTTATCCTTGCCTCTTCAAGTATTTTATTCCAAGTCTCGCCATTATCATCAGAGTAAAATGCTTCCAAAAAGTTATTGGGATTGCGATAAGATGCTAATAATATTATGCTATCATACATAGAAGAGCCTAGAGAGTTAATAGGTTTAGAATTAGTAAAAAAAGATGCTTTTTTTTGGAATTTTTTTTGAGTCTTGTCTGATACTATTATACTCCCATTATCTGTTACTGTAACTATTTTATTATCTTTTGTTATAAAAAATGCTGCATCATTTGATATTGTTCCAAAAGAATCAGGAATAACACATATGAATTCCCAATAACTACCAAAATTTCTTGAAACAAATATAGAGTCTTTATTATGTCCATAAATAGATCCCCCATTATCAAAAAAATTAGGGACAATACCTCCTCTAAATAATTTAATTGAACTTACTGTAACTTTATAATTACTATCATTTTTAAACAGCTCTGGTTTAATATTGTTGACAAATATATAATATTGATTAAAATTTTCGTTTTCATCAAATAGTTCTATCTTAATAATATTATTAATACTTTTAAAATAAATCAACTCATTAGAATTATATTTTAACCCATTCACAATTATTTTATGATTAGGGCTATTTGTTGTAATTCTAATATAATTATTTATATTAGGCATATCTGCCGTTATTAGATTATAACTATTAACATCTCCCCTAAATTTAGGTGTTAATTCTCCATAAAAAATTTCAATATCCTTTAATAAGAGGGTTTGCGCATTTAATGTTGCTACATTAGATAATAGAATTATTAGAACTTTTAGAACAAATTTAATGTTATTAAGCTTGGTTAGTTTTGGAAATACCATAATTAAATATTATATATTTTAAAACGTAAAGACAATACAACTTATAAAAAGGTTGCAAACAATTTCTTATAATTCATTAAAAACTTGTGAAAATAATTTAAAAAAAATAACATTGCTAAAATTTTAATCCATATTTATTGTGTGTTTGTTATTATTAAGATGCCTTTAAATGAAATGTTAAATTATATTAACATTATCCCAAATTATTTATTATAAATCTTAAAATATTAATTTACTTATTCTAATATTATTGGTAAATTCTAATTTTTACAACTAGTACAAAAAGTAAGTTTTTCTTTTTGGTTTAAGCAAAATCATTTTTTGATATAGAGCACATATAAAGCACATATACAGTTCATATAGAGCACATATAAAGCACATATAGAGTACTTTAACCTTACCTTTAACTCTGAATAATCAACCTTGAAATCACATTTCATCCTAATAATCAAATAATTAATCATTTAAATTAAATCATATCTACTTTTTATTATTTTAAAAAATATGCACCCTTAGTTTTAATTATCAGCATATTATCCAAAACAATACAATATGATAAAATTGATTATATTTTTTTAATAGCTAAATTATCTTTATGCTTTATTCCTTCTTCTATAAATTTAGATTACCATACATCAACAAATTTAACAATCAAAAAAACAAAACAAAAGATTGACGACTATTTATAACTATAACTTTCAGCTATTGTATCCCCTATTTTGCTTATCCGTTTGCTTAGATTTTACCAGTTTACTAAAACTGTGACAATCTAATTTTAATATTATTTGTGAAAAAGTGTTACATTATACCATATATGAAAAAGTGTTTTTATATTGTTTACCTCAAAGGTAATAATTAGAGTAAATACTACTCATTTCTTTTATCGCTTAGGACGCTATTGATTTTTAATAATTTTCACACAATTGAATTACTTAAATATACCCATAAAGTTCAGTTGTATTTTATAAGGAATATTTGTTACTAAATTTTAGTATAATCACTATTGTATACTTTATGTGCTATTTTATTTTATTGTTGTTACCATAAAGTATACTATTTTATTGAAAGAAAAGAGTTTTGTGTGATATTTTTTTTGCTTTTTATTTTTATTTTTTATATCTTTGCTTTTTATTATTAAGTTTGCTATTAATATCAAATTATTTTTATTAAATAGCAATTTTTTATAGTTAAAAAAATTTTGTATTTTTTAATGTGAGTCTGATTGTAATTTTAAATAAATATAATTATGAAAAAGTTTATTTTTACTAAGTTTTTTTTATTCTTAGTTTTTTCATTTATCCAATTTTTTACGATTCCTGCTTTTTCTCAAGATTGTCAAATAATAGCCGAAGCAGGAGAAACCCAAACTATTTGTTTAGGAAATCAAACAACTTTAATTGCTAGTGGAGGAACTTCTTATTCTTGGAGTACAGGATTTTCAAATGATAGTACAGACGTTTCGCCTTCAGAACAAACCACTTACTATGTTACAGTCAGCAATAGTGAAGGTTGCACAGGCGTAGATAGTGTTATCGTTTTTATAAATAACGTCTATTCTATTGAAATTCTTCAAGATAATATTGATATATGCTCTGGAGAAAAATTACTAATTTCTATAAACAGTCAAACTAATAGAGTAGCATACAAAAATGAGGATGAGAAAAATTTTATAAAAATCCCTCTACACTACACTCCGACTAGCTTCTCTGTGGAATTTTGGATATTTCCTTTTAATATATATAGCTATAGTCATATAATTGGATATGAGTGGGGATCTTTTGTCTTTCATGCACGTGCAGAGGGTGGTATATACTGTGGAACAAGTGCTTTAACTAGATTTTCTCCTACAAAAGTACCCATGCTTCCTGCAGGAACCTTAGAGCCAAATAAATGGCAACATTTTGTTTACACTTATGATAGTATTAAAGCAGACTCAGGTATTTGTAATTTTTATAAAAATTCAATATTGTTAGCAACAAAAAAGATGTATAGACCTGATTTAATTGATACTTTTAGGGTTCAAACTTTGACTAATGGTTTTTTTGATGAGTTAAGAATCTGGAATGTTGCAAGAACGAAACAAGAAATAGAAGATAATATGTATCTAAGCCTTACAGGTGAAGAGGAAGGATTAGTGGGGTATTGGAATTTTGAAGACTCTACAGTTAATGATGTAACAAGTAATAATCATAACGGATTTGTTGCTGATGAAGCAAATAGTTGGACAAACGTTGTCCCTATGAATAACCAAGTATTGTGGAGCACAGGAGAAACAACTTCGGTTATAAATATACAACCTGAAGTTAGTACAAAATATAAAGTAACAATAACAGATAATGGTTGTAGTAAAGTAGATAGTGTTGCTATTTCTATATTAGAATCTCCTAATATAAGTGCAGGAGCTGATAGAACTGTATGCATGGGAAATGATGCAAAATTATCAGCTACAGGAGCTGGTATTAACGGTACTTATAGTTGGACATATTTATCTCAGGAAGAAATTTTATCAACAGATAGCATATATACAGTAAATTTAATAACAACAACAACTTATGTATTAGAAGGAAAGGATTCTAAGTGCTCAAATAAAGATACAATAGTAGTTAATGTAATTCCAACAATAGTAGACAAAATAATCACTCCAGATACATCTATTTGCAAAGGAAGTAGCGTATCATTATACACAGAAGGAAATTTTAAATCCCTTTATTTTGATGGAGTTAATGATGATGTAAATGTAAGCAATGACTCAAAATTGCAAATAACAGGAAATCAAACAATAGAAATGTGGGTTTACCCAAAAACATATGGAACAAGTAGCAAATATTTATATAATAAAGCTCGAGGAGGAGAGGGTTCTATATTAACGGTTATAACTGGGCAAGTAAGATATAATTATGGGACATCTGGAACTAATTATGCTCCGTATCAAGATTTTATTTCCAGTGGCACTTTAAATCTAAATCAATGGAATCATATAGCGGCAGTTAGAGATACCGTAAATATGAAACTTAAATGGTATTTAAACGGGGTTTTGGATAGAGAAATAGACGCTTTGTATTCAAGCGCAGCAAAAAGCACTTCTGCTGTAAATATTGGGGGACCAATAGGAACCTGTTTTAATGGAAATATAGATGAGATAAGAGTTTGGAATAGAGTTTTAACCTATGACGAAATCATAGATAAAATGTATAAACAATTAAATGTTGAAGATGAAAATGGATTAGTTGCCTATTGGAGAATGAATGAAGCTACAGGAACAACTACATCTGACTACAGTGGGAATAATTTAAATGGAACAATTTTAAATGGAGCTTTATTTAGTTCAGAAATACCTTTTTCTCATAATTATAACTGGAGCACAGGAGAAACAACAAAAAGTATAACTGTTAGCCCAGAGAGTTCTACTTCATACATTTTAACAGTTTCATCAGGAACATGCTATGTTAAAGATACTGTTGTAATTAATGTTAACAAAGGCCTTTCTAATCTTACAAATGATACAGCTTTGTGTGCTGGGAAAACAATCATATTATCCTGTGATAAAAGTGATACTTATTCATGGAGTACAGGAGCTACAACTCAAACAATTGAAGTTACTCCTACAGAAGAAACTACATATAAGCTGACTGTTACTCAAAATACGTGCACAAGTATAGATAGTGTTATAGTTACTAATATAACTATCCCTAATGCTTATGCTGGTGAAGATAGTTTAATTTGTGCAGGAAGCTCAATAAACATTAATGCTACTGGAGGTGGAAATTATTTATGGAGTACGGGTGAAACTACTCAATCAATATCTGTAACTCCAGAAAATAATTCAACATACAGTTTAACAGTAACAAATTTAGGTTGTACAGATACTGATGAAATCGCTATTACTATAAGAGACTTTCATATAATACAAAATGACACTATAATCTACAAAGGAGACTCTTTGTTGATAACTGTTAACTCATTGTCTAATAAATATTCTTTGGATGTTAATGGGAACAATTCAACTATAAGTGGTTATGTAAAAATTCCTATTAACTATTTTGGAAATACTTTTTCTGTAGAATGGTGGATTTTTCCATATAGTTTAAGCGCCTATAATGTAATCGGAAATAGTTGGGGTAAATTTGTTGCTCATAATAATATTGATGGAGTTATGTATGTTGGAACAGATTTAAATACCCGATTTAATAACACAAACATACCTGCAGGAACTATAGAGGTAGGAAAATGGCAACATTTCGCTTTTACGTTTAATAATGGTAGTGCCAAATTTTACAAAAATGGAACATTAATTGCTAATAAATCAGGAATGACAAACCCTAATGGTGTTATTGACACTATATATATTAATCAATTATCAGGATTGTTTGACGAATTCAAATTTTGGAACAAAGAATTATCTCAAACAGATATTCAAAACTATATGTATGAAAAAAACAATAGTACGGATGCAAACCTAATCACATATATAACTTTTGATAACTCTAATTTGAATGACTATACTTCGAAAAATAACGCTATTAGCTCTTACAACCTTGTTTATAACAAAGACATATCAAGCAATGCTAGTTGTATCTGGAATACTGGAGAAACAACAACAAAAATTAAAGTAAAACCAAATATTACAACTACATATACAGTTACAATTAGTGACTGTTTTGACAAGACTGAACAAATTATTGTTTCAATACAAAACACTGTAAGTGCAGATGGTAATGAGATAATAATGAAAGGCGGTAATACTACATTATCTGCATCTATGGCAAATTCTTATTCATGGAGCAATGGACAAACATCTTCTTCAATAAATGTAAGTCCAACAATTAATACAAAATATTATGTAACAGGTTATAGTAATGGATTAGAATCTATAGATAGTGTAGAAGTATTTATATACCCAGACATGAAAGATACAAATATTTATGCAGGAGATACCATTTCAATAAATGCCTCATTTAACAAACAAAGTCTTAATTTAAGTGACACTATTCCTTATGCCCGTCTACTTGTCGCAAATCAACCTGAATTAGAAATATCAGGAAATATAACAATAGAAATGTGGATATATAATTATGGAGCAGATAATGACAGAAATATTTTTTATAAAAATAGAACAGCAGAAGGTGTAATTTGGATTGGTAATGCTGGAGGAAAAAGTAACGTCTTGGTTTATCAATATGGAAATGGAGGTATTTATCAAAGCTTTGTAGGAACAACTAGTATAGAAATAAATAAATGGACTCACATTGCTTTAGTCAGGGATCTTACCAATGCAAAACTTTATTGGTATATCAATGGAGCTTTGGATAAAGAGACATCAGCAATATACACAGAATCTTCATCATCTTCAACCAATATTTACATAGGGTTCTCTGGAACTAAATTTAATGGATTATTAGATGAATTTAGAATATGGAATAAAGCATTAACAAAAGAAGAACTAAAAGAAATTATGTATAACAAATTATCAGATATTCAAAATGAAAGTACAATTTTAAATATAGATTTTGACAGCCATAATTTAGATACTATTTACAATTCTTCTCCAAATAAAATTAATGGAATTTTATCTTATGGTGCCACTCTATCTAATAAACATCAATCATTATTAAATTATTCATGGAGCAATAGTTCCACAAATTCATATGTTGATGTATGCCCAACTATTACTTCAACATATACAATTACTTTAACTAATGGAGAAACTACAAAAACTGAACAAGTAATAGTGTATGTTAACCAGTTAAAAGAAAATTATGAAAGCAATAATAATAATAATTTGATAAGCATAAAACAAAACAACTTAGATATTGACTTATTCCCAAACCCTGCATCTTCAAGCATAAATATAGTAGTAAATAATTATAAAGAAGATGAAAGCTTAAACTTATCAATATATAACACTATAGGACAAATTGTTTATAATAATCAAATTAATCCGTCTAAACAGAAAACAATGTTTAATATAAATCTATCAGAACTTGGAAAAGGAATATTTATAATTAGATTAAGCAATCAAAATGTAAATGAAAAATATAGAATTGTTATAGATTAAATCCTTAAATAGTTATTAATCCTCTATATTGATTTTTATATTATTTTTGAAATTTTATAACATAAAACAATAAATAGTGAGGATACTTGTAAATGCACAACAATTAATAGAAAATAAACTCGAGGGGTGGGGGTGGTTTACTTATGAAACTCTTAAAAGAATTACAAAAAATAATCAATGTGTAGAATTTATATTTATTTTTGATAGAAAATACCCTAAAGAATTTGTATTTAACGATAATGTTCTTCCTATAATACAATACCCACAATCAAAACATCCTTTTTTATGGGAATTTAAATTTCAATATCTTATTCCTAAGTTAATTAAAAAATATAATCCAGATTTATTTTTATCAACAGATGGATTTATTCCAACAACAGAAATAAAAACTAAAACATTATCCGTTATACATGACTTGAATTTTGAACATTTCCCTGAAATACACAGTTATTTTGTTCGTAATTATTATAAAAAGTACTTTCCTTTATTTGCTAGTAAAGCAACAAGAATCGCAACTGTATCTGAATTTTCCAAAGAGGATATTGTTAATCATTATGCAATAAATCCAGAAAAAATAGATGTTGTTTATAATGGAATAAATGAAAATTTTTTGGTTATAAATGAACAAGAGAAAATTAGCATAAGGCAAAAATATACCAAAGGACAGCCTTATATGATATATGTAGGCTCTTTAAACCCTCGTAAAAACATAATAAATATTTTAAAAGCTTATGATTTATACAGAAGTAATTACTCTCAAAAAATTAAATTAGTATTGAGTGGCAGCAGAAAATCATGGAATAGCGATATGGAGTTGGTTTTTAAGAGTATGATTTATAAGGAAGATATCATTTTTACAGATCATGTGACAACAGAACAATTGACAAAACTAATAGGTAGTGCTCTTTGTTTAACATATCCTTCTATTTTTGAAGGATTTGGTATTCCTATAATTGAAGCAATGAACGCAGGTATTCCCGTTATAACGTCAAATACGGCATCAATGCCAGAAGTAGCTAACAATGCTGCAATTCTAACAGATCCATATTCAATAGATTCTATAGTAAATGCAATGATGATTATAAGTACTGATGAAAATAAAAGAAATGAACTAATAATTAAAGGATTTGACAATGCTAAAAAGTATTCTTGGGACAAGACTGCCAACCTTTTATGGGAATCAGTTCAAAAAACATTAAGTGATTAATTATAAAAAAACATTAAAAATTACTTAAGACATTTTGTCATCTTTATTAAAATTATTTAATAGTATAATGCGCTATTTGTAAAAAAATATTAATTTTAATAAATTGGTATTATAATTGAACATAGTAAAATTATTAATAACAACTTAATAAATTTTAGATATGAAAACACAAATTTTAATTATAAGTATATTTTTTTCTTACTTTTTTAGCATCGCATCTGTACCTGGATTTTATATAAGTGATGAAAATAATAAAACACAATATGTTGTTAATTCTTTAAAAACAAAATTGGTATGGACAGGGAAAAAAGTAATTGGGATGCATACTGGCAATATTATCGTTTCAAAAGGAACGATGTATGTAGAAAACAACAAAATAGTATCGGGTGATTTTGATATAGATATGAAAACTATAACTGACACAGATCTTGAAGATCCTAAAACAAACGCTTCTTTGGTTGGTCATTTAAAATCTGAAGATTTCTTTAATATTGGGAAATATCCTATTGCAAATTTAAAAATAAAAAACGTAATTCAAAAAGGAGAAAAATTTTTAATAAAGGCAGATTTAACCATAAAGGGTATTACTAAACCTTTGGAATTTGAGGCAAATATTAAAATTAGTGAAAATAATATTATAGCTAGCTCCACAATATTGGTAGATAGAACTAAATATGATATAAAATATGGATCTGGTAAATTTTTTGAAGGTCTTGGGGATAAAATTATTTACGATGAATTTGAATTAAAAATAAACCTTTACGCAGAGAAAAAATAACATTAATTTAATAAATTTGTCAAAAAATAAAAAGACATTTATTAAAAATGTGTAGATTGTGTATTTATGATAAAAATTACATCAGAAAAAATATATTCTAATGATTTGCCACCTTTAAATAATGGCAT
>MEOD01000019.1 GCA_001768555.1 Bacteroidetes bacterium GWF2_29_10 | reverse complement strand
CATTTTTTCTTAATGCGGAATCTGGGTTAAATATATTTAAATTCATTTTTGTGCAATTCACTAAATTACAACCAAGCAACTGATTATCAAACATATGCACAAACGCTTAATTTTCATTACATTACATGCTATTACTTCGCCTTTACTTCACCCTAAAGTCACCCTAACCTATTTTTTTAGTAAAATATTAACAATAAGCATGATATATAAATGAAGGAAAACATAATACCTAAACGCTATCATAATACCCATAATAATTAAATATCCTAAACACCGTAGGTGTGAAATTATTATAGCAACAAATAACGCAAACACATTAAACACCGTAGGTGTGGCATTATCCCTTTATACAAAAATCTAATTTGCAAACTTGATCGCAATTTGGTATAACGTCGTAGAGACAGAGCATGCCATGTCTAAGACACCCAATTTTTTTTCATAATTCTATTTTTTTTTAAAACTTATTTCAGGACGACACATTTTTAAGAACGATTCTAAAGATTGACTTCATATAACTTTGCTTCAAATTTTAAAATACATACATTTATACTATTGACTATCAACTATTACTTTCATAATCACATATAATTAATTATTAATTTCCTTTATCCAAAAGGGCTCCCATAAAAAAAATTATTATTTTACAAAAAAAAAAGCAAAAAGATTTGGTTAATTAATATTTTTATTGTATATTTGTTGTTTAATTGAAAAATAACTCAACTAAAAACATACAAATGATGAAAAAAATTATACTTTTTATTGTTATAATTACTCTTTATGGCACTAATGTTTTAAATGCAGTCACCCTCTGGTCAGAAAATTTTGCAACAGGGACTGCAAATTTTAATACAATTTCTAATTTTACAAGAAATGCCGGAAGCACTTATTCTTGTGTTTTAGGGGATTATGTTATTTACACAAATTCTTCAAATGCATATGGTATGACAAAAGAATTTGCCGTGCCACAAGGAAAGTCAATTAAACTTTCTTTTGATTCAAGAAGAAAAAATGCTACAGCTGGAGTTATTAAAGTTTTTTATAATATAGGAGGACAATGCTCCTTTAGCACTACAAATAATTATCAAAATGGTTGGGTAGAATGGGGAAGCATTACTCCAAACACAAGCGTTGCATCACCTGGTGGTTGTACTAATCAGAACATAACTTTAACAAATGAAATATGTGGAGGACAAATTGTTAGTGTTGTGCTTTATTGCCCTAATGCCAGTTCTACTAACTGGATTTCTATAGACAATATTATCATTGATGATTCTCCTGGTACTACTACAGCTGTACCAAATATTTCTGGAGCAACAACATATACAGAAAGCTTTACCCAACAATATTGGTATGGACCAGTAACTACAACATATCCTAATGCTCGAAACACAGGAATTAAGATGCCTTACCATACATTGAAAACTTCATCGGATGCATATGTTTATCTTTGGACTGGAGGAGCTAGCTCTACTTTAGACCATACAGGAAACGCTGGAGACTATAAAGTTGGCTTATATACTGGTTTTGAATACTGTGATAATACAGGTGGAGCACAAATAATTACAAAAGAGCTTAACACATCTGCTTGTGCAGCAGTTACAGCAACTTTAAGATTTGATTTTTTAGTAAAGTATCCAAATCCTTCAAGTACAGCATATAGTTTTGTTTCAGACGAAGACTATTCCGGAGGAATATATTGTCCTGAGGTTTACTATGCTACGGGTGCTCCAGGAGGGTCTGCAGGAGCTCATACTTTAACTTGGATAGCAGTACCTGTTAATTATTATTTCCCAACAGGGAAATGGATGCGAGCCACATACAAGTTACCTAAGGTGGCTAATTTAAAAATTAAAATAGCAAGAGGTTCCGCATACATTGAATATATTGACAATATAAAAGTACTTTGTGATGATTGTAGTATATCAGATAAAACAGGTAATGCTCCAGCAGGCGAAGCAAGTCCTGCCCCAAGTACAGACTACACATATACTGTTGGAGCAACAGCTGGAGCTTCATATTACAGATGGGTTATAAGAAAACGTTATAATTCATCTGGATTATTATGTGACGGTAGTACTGCAGATAAAGAGGCAACATTGTATTGGGGAGCACCTGCAAGTGGTAATCCAGGTATTGTTAGCGGAAATGGAACGCAATCAGTAGTTATTAATTTTGGCTCATGTACAGATTGTAAATATACCGTAATGTGCATCCCTTACGATGCAAATCCAGGAACTTTTGCTGCTCCTAATGATGCTTGCTATGCAAAAGCAGGATTGCTTAGTACTTCTATAGTAGCTCCTGCACCTTGTGTAGCACCAACAGTAACAGCAAAAGCAAATACTACAGCAACAAGCATAACAATATGCAATGGAGATAATGTTGATTTAACCGCCAATCCAGTTGGAGGTTCTGATTGTTCTGGCTCATGGGCTTATGCGTGGTCAACAACAGATGCAACAGAAGATGTTTTGGGATTAACCCCAGCAGTAAATACCACATATACAGTAACAGTAGTTTGCGACGCAGATGCTGCATGTTCAAATACAAGTCAAGTGATTGTTAATGTTAATAATGCGCCTACAGTAACAGACGACCCTATTGCAACAACCGTGTGTGATGGAGAAAATACCACATTAGGCATAGTGGCAACAGGAGCAACAAGTTACACATGGCAAGTAGATGACGGATTAGGTGGTGGATTTGTTAACTTAACTAATGGTGGATTTTATTCTGATGTATATAATGATACCATTACTATAACAGGAGATGCTTCAATATCAAGTTTCTTATATAGATGTGTAGCAATAAATGCTTGCGGAAGTACGCCTTCTGGAAGTGCAGAATTAACAGTAAACGCTATTCCTGCTGCTCCTTCAGGAGACAATGACTCCATTTGTGATGGAGGTGTAGTTCCTGATTTGGCTGCTGTTGGTACAGACCTAAAATGGTATGATGATGCTCCATTAACAAACGAAGTAAACACTGGTGCAACTTTTGCTACAGGAGAAACAGCCGTAGGCACATACACTTACTATGTTACTCAGACTATTCTTGGATGTGAAAGCCCATCTTTAACTATAAAATTAAAAATAATTGATAATCCTGCTGCTCCTATAGGTATTGATTCTATACGTTGCGATGCAGGAGATGTTAATGTAAAAGTAACTTCTTTAGGAAATGCTATTAAATGGTATGATGCTTCTTCTGGAGGAGCTTTACTTAGCTCAGATACCAATTACACTGATAATATAGCCGTAACAACATCTTATTTTGCCGAAGCAACTAGTGCTTCAGGTTGCATTAGTGCAAGAACTGAAGTACAAGGTATTATTAGTGGAACAGTCGTTACAACTCTTCTTGAAGCAACAGGAGTTTCTTCAGATGAATTTACAGCATTTTGGAACTCTGTAAGTGGAGCTATAGGATATTGGCTTGATGTGTCAACAGATTCTACTTTTCTTTCATTCCTAGCAGGCTACAATAACAAAGATATGAGTACAGATACTACAATTACTATATCTGGTCTTGTATCTGGAACTAATTACTATTACAGAGTAAGAGTAGAAAATTTCTGTGGTGTTGGATTAAGTTCTGGAGATATAATAAGTGTAACAACTCAAGCAGCTGTTTGCCGAACATATAGAAAATGTATATGGGAAGGTGATATTAGTACAGACTGGAATACTGCTGCAAACTGGAAGTGCGATTCAATCCCAACTGCATCTGACACAGTTCTAATACCAACACTAGGAGCTAACTTTAATCCAGTAATTGGAGTTGCTCCAAATGCAACAGTTGATGGAATATGCAACAGCATAACAATTGAAACAGGAGAATCCTTAACAATAAATATAGATCGACAATTAGTTGTTAAAGGTGACTGGACAAATAATGGAAGTGCTGAACTAGGAGAAGGAGAAGTAGTATTTTCTCAAGGTTTGACACAATACATTAGAGGAGCAAACAATTGGGCAAATATAGAATTTACTAACGATGTAGTCATGGTAGCTGCAACAGGAGCTCAAAATCTTAAAGGTGTAATGAAACAAACAGCTGGTACATTATATACAAACGACCAACTAACATTGCTTTCTGTAGCTAATCCTGCTCCTAATGGACGTACAGCATGTATTGATGGAGGAGCCGGAGAAGTTGACGGAGTTGTTACTGTTCAACGCTATTTGCTTCCCCCATCTGGCTATAAATATTTATCTGTACCAACATCTGATGCAACAGTAGCTCAATTTAGCTCTGATGATATAGTTGTAAATGCAGCTTATTGGAATGCTGATTATTCTAAATTAGGGTGGGCTAATTTCTGGGGTTACGAAGAAAGCAATATAAGACAAACACTTCATCCTGATCCAATAGTTACAGATATAAATCAACAAATTATGATGAATGGTTGGAAGGCTCCAGCTAGTCCTGTCACTCCAATGCCACCAATGAAAGGTTATGCTTTATATATTGATGCAGGAAAAGTTATAGATGTAGTAGGTAATCTAAACAATGGAACTCAAGAGTTTACTCTTTCATATACATCTTCAGCAGACAGTGGAGGATTAGGAAGTCATGATGGATGGAATTTAATAGGGAATCCTTATCCATGTCCTATAGATTACAGCGATGATGCAGCTTGGGATAAATCAAATATTCTAGCTCCTCTTTATTTCTTTAAACCTCAATCATTATATTACGGAATGGATTATATGTGGGTGCCTGTTCTTGGAGGATGGGGAGTATCTATTCCTTTAGGTTTGAGCCCTGTTATAGGAGCTATGCAATCATTCTTTATAAAAACAGATGACGTTAGTAAGAATGGAACAAAATTAAAAGTATTTAATACAGCAAGAACACCTATAACTAATCCTAATTTTTATAAAAAATCAAGTTCAGATGTTTATCCTTACCAATTAAGATTGTCTATACAAAACAGAATATCTAAAAAGGAAGACCAAACTTTGATTTATTTTGTAAAAAATGCCACTATTGGTTATGATCCTCAAAATGAAGCATTCAAATCAATTAGCGATGACCCTGCTGCTCCATTCATATATTCAAAAGTAAAGAATTTCAAAAACAATGAAACATACTTCCTTGCAATAAACGCAATTCCATACCCTACAGAAGATATTGAAATACCTCTTACCGTTGCTCTTAGAGAAAGTAATGGTTCTTACATAATCAAGCCGTTACAAATGCCTATATTTAATGCAGGCGAAACAGTATGGTTAGAAGATAGAATTGAGGGAAAAATGCAAAATCTTATTGAAAATCCTTCTTATATAATAAATCTACCTAAAGGAACTCATGCAGATAGATTCTTCATCATTTTCAAAAAATCAAATATTACTTGCCAAAATACTGACAATAAATTTGTAAATAATATTGCAGTTAGTACAGCCAAGTTAAACTGGACTACAGTTGCATCTGCTGAAAAGTATATGATTAGATGGAGAGAAAAAAATCCTCAAGGAACTTGGAACTATTATGTAGCAAACAATGCTCAAACATCACTAACTATTGGTAACTTAAAAGGTAATACCACTTATGAATGGCAAATGCGTACGCTTTGCTTTGGAGAATTAAGTTATGCTCCTTCATTCACAGAATTACAAGAGTTTAAAACAACATTAAATTGTTCTGAAATTATAGTTAGCGGACGAAATGTTACTGATATTACAACATCTAAAGCTATTCTTAAATACTATACTGTAGCTTCTGCTACACATTATATGATTAGGTATAAAGAAAAAAATACTGCTAATTGGAAATATCTAAACGTTGCAGGTAATATAGGTGCTGTTCAAATAGGATGTGATGTTTGTGCTGAAACAGATAAACTAAAAGCAGGAACTACTTATGAATGGCAAATGAGAGTATTCTGTGCTGCCGATAATTCATTATATTCTGCATTCAGTTCAATTATAGAATTTACAACACATTCTGTCAAGAAAAAAGATCCAAATTTTTTAACAAATCAAAACACTCAGGAGAAAAACATAGAATTAAATGTATATCCAAATCCATACAAAGCAGAAACTAATATTAAATATACATTAAATGCAACCTCTAATGTAAAAATAGAAGTTCAAAACTTACTTGGATTAAAAGTAGCAACAATTGTTGATAAACAATTGGACGAAGGTGTTTATTATTCTAAATTTAGTGCAAAAAATTTAGGATTATCATCAGGAATATACATTATAAAAGTACAAGCTGGTGACTCTATATTTGAAAGAAAAATCATAGAAATAGAGTAGTTAAATAAATTTTACTGATTAATATTTAATATTGTAGAGACGCAAGAAATTGCGTCTCTATTTGTTTTTAAGAGAAATGACAATAAAAACAATCTTTCTTTTAATATATTCTTATCACTTTTTTTCATTTATTTTTATTTCATCACTGGCATTAAGTCCAGTGATTTTGAAAAAATTAACAGTTATATTTATGATAAATTTTAGTAAATTGAGATCGTTGCAAGGCGAAATATTAAACCCAGATTCCGCATTAAAAAAAAATGACTAATTTTGGGTGTTAATTTCTAA
>MEOD01000018.1:7723-14696 GCA_001768555.1 Bacteroidetes bacterium GWF2_29_10 | reverse complement strand
TCTATTTTTTTCTTTACATTCTGAATAAATTCTTTGATTATCAAACCCGTATTCAATAAGCAATTCATTTCCATTTTCCTTTATTGTATTTACTTTGCCAAAAGAAGTATAAGCTATTTTTTGCTCTTGTGTGCTAATAGGAGTAGCATTCCCTGCATAAGGTGTTACTTTGGTTACCGCATTTAATTTAGTAGCATCATATCCATAGGTCCCTATATCTGATTTTGATATAATATTTCCATTATTATTATATCCAATTTTATTATTATCTACACTAGTTAAACGGTCAAGATTGTCATACTTAAAAGTTTCTGTTTTGCCAAAATATTCAAATAAAACATCTTTTCTTGACTTAAGATTACCTATTTTGGGATTAAACGTATATTCAAAATCTTGTATCTTTTCTTGTCCCTCGTTATTTTTTGTTACATTGCTTGTTATTCTACTTAAGTACCCATTATCAGTATAATTATAAGTCCTGTCTATCATATTATCTTTACCCATTTTGTAATTGACAATTCTACCATCAGCCTCTGATGCCCCAAACTCCCATACATCGTAAGATTTACTATTAGCATCTATAGCTGTTACTTTAGTGTTAAATCCATTAGAGTTATATTGCCTTTTGACAATCAATCCAGAAGGCGTTGTTTCTTCCGTTAAATTGCCATATTGATCATACACAAAACTACGAGTATAAGTATTTTTGTTTTTACCTACATTAATTTCTGTTATTACTTTTATTACTCTTCCATAAGTATCATAATCATAACTTTCTCGATGATTTACTTTGTTGTTTTCTTTTAACTCAATAGAACCTATTTGCTCTATTCCATTTCCTGTTTCATTATATTTATAAGCTATAGTTCTTCTATTATTACCTTTTACTTCAATTATTCGTCCAAAAGCATCATATTTATATTCTGTCACATTACCCTTAGCATCAGTTTGCTTGGTAACTTGATTAAATGAATTATATTCATTTGTTATCGTGCCTGCATTAGGGTCAACTATTTTTGTTCTATTACCATTAATATCATACGTAAAGGAAACTGTATTATTACCACTGTACTTTATTTCAGTTGGCAAACCTTGGGAATTATACTTATACTCTATATCTCCTCCATTATCTGTTACTTTTACTAATTGTCCTAATTCATTTATTGTTTTATATTTTTGTATCGGTGGCCCATCATCATTTGAAAATGTTTCAGTTGTTGTTTTCCCATTATATGTATATTCTATTTCTTGGGAAGTTTCTGGGTCTGAAATTGATTCTAACCTTAAAGTATAATTGTTATAAAAATATGATACACCTTCGATATTGCTTTGATTAGTAAAATAAGGTTTTGATTGAGCGCTAATCAATTTTCTGTTTTCATATTGTGTTTCCGTACAAACTTTTTTGCCATTAATATCTTCAACCTCCGTTTTCACAACTAACCCTCCCATATTATAATATGTTTTTTGTTCAGGCATATTTTTTCCTTTAATTTTCTTATAAATGTAATGAGAAAAATCCAGATTTGGATTTGAGTCATCCCATTTTATTTCTACATCAACAGTATTTCCATTTGGATATATTGTCTGTTTTAAACTTCCATTATTGTCATAATTATAAATTGTTTCATGCCCTAAAATATTTTTCTCTTTTAATATATTACCAAACACAGGTTCTCTTTCATACGTTGTGGTATTCCCTAAAGCGTTTTTGGAAGAAATAATATACCTTCCATAATTATCATAAGTACTACTTGTTGTTAATGGGTTTGCCACATCATTTCCTGTTACTTTTTCTAAAAGGACATTTCCTAATGTATTATATACATACTCTGTTTTAACTTTCTTAGTTTGATCTGTACCTGCATTTACAATTGATTGGATTAGTAAACCTCTTTCATTATATGAATATTCTTTATTCACAACAAAAC
Source organism: Bacteroidetes bacterium GWF2_29_10 (assembly GCA_001768555.1). Classification (GTDB taxonomy): domain Bacteria; phylum Bacteroidota; class Bacteroidia; order Bacteroidales; family GWE2-29-8; genus GWE2-29-8. Next base: position 12,765 of record MEOD01000018.1, on the reverse strand, counting down.
TATTGTTATCTGTTGAACTTTTTTGAGTAGTTTTTACTGATTTTACTTTATTTAAAAACACTGACCCCACAGCAGTATATGTCATTTCATTTGTTTCAAAAGTATTTGAACTTCCCGTTAAATTTCCAGAATAATAATTTGTAACGTTTTTTATAACATTTCCATCATCATCATAAGTATAATCTGTAATTTGCTTATTATCTACAAGAAGGTCTCTTTTTTCTACCTTAGTTGTTGTAAATAAATATCTTTTATTGTCAGGGTCTGGACTTAGTTGCTTAACATTATTTGTGAATTTTGTTTCTTCTATTTGGGGAATAGAAGATTCTTTTAAAAGCAAAGAGTATGAGCTTGGCTCTATCTTATATTTACTACAAGAAGTTATACCCATATCTGTTTTTGTGCTATTTAAATATCCAATAAATCCTTTGCCTTGACAATGAATAACTGGATTCGAAAAAGAATAATAGAACTCCCCTTCTGGAATTATTAATTTATAAACATTAATACTTACTCCTTTATAATTTTTTATAGGAAAACCTAGATTTTGATTATCAGATGAGGCAATTCCTAAACGATAATTATATTCAACTGTAGCTCCAATTCCATCTCTAATTTTCTTAACTAAATGGTTTGAATATATTGGGTTCTGCTCTTGATCTGCCTGTTTGTATGTTATAAAATCCGTAAACTGATATACGGAACCATCATTGTAAACATTATTGTAAAATAATTCAAGTTTTCCATCTCCATTATAATCTCCAATATTATACCTGTCAAAATTCTGACCACCTCTTGGGGCATTTTCCTTGGAATATGATTCTTTAGTAAAAGAATTCCCATAACTATAAAATATATTAAAAGTATTAATCCATTCATCTGTTAACTCATCTACATAATATTCTTCCTTGACAAATTCTATTTTAAAGAAAGGAAAAGTTGGTATTTTTGTTTTTTTTAGAACCCATTTTTCTTTTAAAACTTTATCTTTTTTTTGATGCTTTAAAATTTCTAATATATCAGTTTTGCCATCTCCATTAAAATCTGCAACTTTAATAATTGGAGGATTATAAAAAGCATCATCGCCAACATTATATAAAGTTAAATCAATTTTAACATTTAAAGGCAAATCAAAATTAAAACCTGAGGAATAATTAACCCACCATGTTTTAACATCAGGAGAGGATGTTAGAATATCTGTTTTTCCATCGCCATTAAAATCTCCAGTATAAACTCTATGGTATTTTGTTGGGTAACCTCCTGTATAAATAATATTAAAAACACCATTAATATATTCATAAATAGTAGTATTATCGCTACAAACCATAATATCGGATATTCCATTGCCATTAAAATCAAACACATACAATGAATCTCCATTAGCTCTATTATATGGTATAACATCTTTTAAACTAGTTATTATTGTCCCTTTTTTTAAAAATAAATTTTCATCTTTTCTTGCTAATATTTCAATTATTCCATCTCCTTCAAAATCTCCTTCAAAAACCATAGAAGCAGAATCAGTTACAAAATCATAACTTTCATCATCCCTAATTAACTTGGAATTTTCTATTTTATATAACTTATATCCATTTTTATAATAATAATATTCATATGTTTTAATTGAACCAGGAATAATACATTCATTAACATCTCTTTCGTATTCAACATTGCATAATTTTTCTTGCCCATTTAAGCAGTATAAACCTTCGTTATGCACATAATCTTTATAAATACAATAGATATTTTGATCTCCAGTAAATAAAAAACATTCGGAACAAGTATTTGTATTTGGATCATAATCGTTTGCTGGTTGCTGTTTGGCAAAACTTCCTGAATTAAACTTTTCAACAGTTTTTTGTTCTTTTATATGTTCATTAATGTAAACTTCATTAACATCGTCATTATTTACATCAATAGTTAACCAATTTGTTGTATTTTTATCTTTTATTAAAGATATATCAATTTCATTATAATCACTAATTAAAATGCTGTTGAAATTTCTTTTTTGTTTTATTAATTTATTATTTGAAATTTTAAAAATATCACTTACTCCGTTATTATCAATATCAAATGTTACAAGTTGTTCAATAGATGTATTGCTATTCCCTAATCTCACATCGCTTATAATCTTACTCCATTCAATAATAGTAGAATTTGATTTTTCGCCAGCGGAGTTATATTCTTCTATTTCAGAAAGCTTGCTATAATAATCTAAAGTATAGTTAAGATTATACATTTTTACTTTTTTGTCTTCACAAATAATTTCTATGCGTTTTAGTAGCTGTTCAAAAGGTATTACCACAGGCTTTTTATTTATACCCATGCCAGAATAAAAGCGATTTTTGTCAGTTTTACCACTATAATAAAATTTAACTGAATTATAAGGAATGTTTGATTCAGTGCCTGTATATTGAACTTCGGCAAGCAACATTTCTCCATTAATATTATTATACTTATAAAGAATATAATTACCATTAGGGTCTGTCGCTCTATTTAATAACCAGACAGCAACCGTTTTATTTTGCTGAGTAACATCGGCATACATTTTTGCATCATCTGCTTTCCCATATTCATAAGTCATACCTTCTTTTGTCTCTACAATAAAATACTCTGGACCTGCTGTTTTTGATTTGCTATTACATTTAATACGTGAGAAATTTTCCATTTCAGTTCCATATTCTGCTTCATTCTCTCCATTATTTCCATTTATTAATATCAAACGTTGTCCATCAAGCGTAAAGACATCAGTATTATCAAAATTAATTGTTCTTATTCCTGCCTTATTTTTATCATGATAATAATCTGGATTTACTCTTGATATAACAGAAACACAACTAAGCCCAAAGCCCCAACCTAACTCGCGATTTGCTCCTTGACTATTATAATTAATGCTTATATTTGGAGTCATCCCATTAGTGCCTGGGGGGCAATATATTGGTATTTGATATAAAGCTGCTCCCGTTTGCGAAACATCAGCCATTCCTTTTATTGCACCCACAGCAAGAGTTTGATCAATCGGTTTATTAATATCTGGTGCTGTTTCCAAATATCCCTCAATACGTCCCTTTAAAGAATGTCCGAACTGCGGTCGATAGGAAAATCCTTTTTCTGGATCTTCTGTCGAAGCTTTAAACACTACCCTTTCTCTTGCAAAATAATCATAATCTTTTGAACCATCATCGTGTTTAGTATCTACAGTAATCTCTTTAGGAGTATTATATACATTTGTTGGTATAGTTTGCGACACTAGTATTTTTGCAATAAAAACACAAGTAATAACTAAAAATATTTTAATTTTTGAATTCATATTCATCAATTATTTTGAATTAATATCTAAAAAAAACAAACTACTTCCTTACTTCTTTCTTCAAATCATTCAACTGTTTTTCAAGATACTCATTCTTCTTATTTAAATCAAGAATATATAGAGTTAATTCTTCTATTTTCTTTAATAGCATAGCATCCATTTCACCCAAGTTTATACCTTTTTCTGCAACTTCTTTTGCACTTGGCACATCAGGCAAATGACGATTAGTTTTTATAAAATTTTCAAGCTCAAATAATGACTTCTTTTTATAATCATCAGCAAAAACATAATCTGGCCAATTAGCAAATAGTCTTATTTCTATTTCCTCTGCAATAACTTTACCTTTAACTGCCATCTTGAAATCTGTAGGAATTCTGTTTGTGCCAATGCCCACTTGCCCATATTCATTTATGAATATTCCGTTAGCATCTTGTTTACTATCTCCTTTAAGCCAAAATCCATTCATATTTATACCTCCGCATTTTACAGTTATAAAATCTAATGGTTTGCCTGTTTCCAAGTCATAAGGTTTGCAAGCTACATTAAAACCACTAGCTGTTAAATCAGTTTTAATATTATCCATTGCTTTGTCAGATGATATTGTAAGTATATCATACATACTTATAGAAGTTAATACTCCTTCTTTTGATCCAAGCACCACATTAAATTCATTAAGATCTTCAGCTGGGATTGCATACGGAACTGATATAGAGTTGATTTTTACATTGTTTTCTGCTGTAAGTTCTAATGCCGTTTCTGAAGGAGATGTAGCAAAAGAAAGCGATCCTGCTTCTGATGTAATTTTCATTCCGCCAATTTCATTAGTAGAAATACTCATTGCGTTTGTTACACCATTAGCAGTGCTTTTAAATGAAGCAATATTTGTTTCGTTAGCTTCCACGGTTAAACTTCCTGATGTTATTTTTGTGTTTCCCGCTACTTCAAGTTTTGCAGTAGGGTTTGTAGTACCAATTCCAGTAAATTGATTTTTAACCACTATGGAATTATTTCCTAAAATTAAACTTTTATCTTCATTTGTGGTGAGATGAATACCTTCGTCAGTACCTGATATATCTAATATTATAGCTGTAGCACTTCCTTGTGTATGGCTTTGAAAATTAGCAATACTGCTTTGATTACTTTTCACGTTGAACATGCCTGACGTAATACTTGTGGTTCCTTTAATATCAACAGTATTTACTATATTCGAAGTTCCATCATTAGTTGACAGTATTTTTACCACATCCTCTCCTAAAACCAATTCTTCATCTGTAGCTGTTTGTATTTTAAATCCAGATTTAAGTGATTTTATTTTAAACATTTTTGAAATGCCACTAATATTTTTTTCTGCAATAAATATATCTTCTTCTTCCTCAACAGAATTTCCAAATAATGACAGAATTGCTTGAGGCGAAGAAATACCTATTCCTAATTTGCCTGATTCTGCTACAAATAAACCTTTATTCAAACCATTGCTTGAAATCCAATTGCCACTTGTTGCAAGATTTTTTGCCATAATGTGGCTTCCTAAATTATCTGCAAATGCTTCTCCTGAAGGACCTGTAGGACCTATTGGACCTACATCTCCTTTATCTCCCTTTGGACCAATAATACCAGTTTCACCTTTTGCTCCTGTTAAACCTATCGGACCCATTGGACCAATAATACCAGTTTCACCTTTTGCTCCTGTTAAACCTATCGGACCCATTGGACCAATAATACCAGTTTCACC
>MEOD01000018.1:0-7642 GCA_001768555.1 Bacteroidetes bacterium GWF2_29_10 | reverse complement strand
AATAATACCAGTTTCACCTTTTGCTCCTGTTAAACCTATCGGACCCATTGGACCAATAATACCAGTTTCACCTTTTGCTCCCGTTGGACCTATCGGACCCATTGGACCTACAATACCAGATTCGCCTGTTGCTCCCGTTGGACCTATCGGACCTATTGGGCCTACAATACCAGATTCGCCTGTTGGACCTATCGGACCCATTGGACCTACAATACCAGGTTCGCCTGTTGCTCCTGTTGGACCCATAGGACCTACAATACCAGGTTCGCCCGTTGGACCTATCGGACCCATTGGACCTACAATACCAGGTTCGCCTGTTGCTCCCGTTGGACCTATTGGACCTACAATACCAGGTTCGCCTGTTGCTCCCGTTGGACCTATCGGACCCATTGGACCTACAATACCAGGTTCGCCTGTTGCTCCCGTTGGACCTATTGGACCCATTGGACCAGTTGCTCCTATTGGACCCATTGGACCAGTTGCTCCTGTAGGACCTGTTGGACCAGGTTCTCCAGCAGTACTTACATTTACTATTATTTCATCGCTATCAATACAACCTGAATTACTATATCCAGTTACAGTGTAAGTTGAAGTAAACATTGGCATTACCGTTATTGATGATATCCATTCGTTTGTGCTCCAATAATAAGAGGTCGCTCCTGAAGCATTAAGAGTTGCACTTTGACCTATACTAATAGTTATATCATCACCTGCATTAACAAAATCTGTCTCTACATAAACAACAACAAAGTCTGTCGCAGTACATCCCATCCAATCGGTCGTAGTAATGGTATAGCTTGTTGTTAACGTAGGATATACATATATTTGCCAATCACTTTCTCCTGTGCTCCAAGTAAGATTTCCTCCTCCTGAGGATTTTAGCACAGCAGAGCCTCCATTGCAAATAGTTTGATTATTGCCTGCCTCTATACTTGCTAAACCAACATAAATATACCCAGAAGTACTTGTTACAGAAGAAAAACTATTTGAAACAATACAATAATAAGAACCAGATTCATTTGCAGAAGCATTATCTATTTGAAAATTAGGAGTATTGCTTCCAATCATGTTTCCATCTTTATACCATTGATAATTTAAAGGCTGGTCACTTGTCGCAACTATAGAAATAGCCAATGTTGAATTTTCACAAATTTGAATATATGATTCAGGTTGTTGAGTTATTGTTATTACTCCTGCTTGTGTTACAAACACTGTAACAAATCCATTAGTTGTGCATCCAGAATTACTGTATCCAACAACTTGATATGTTGTTGTTGCCGTTGGATAAACAATTATACTTGCGCCCCATTCGCCTGTATTCCAGCTATATGTATTAGCTCCAGAAGCAGTTAAAGTAACCGCATCTCCAACATTAACAGTTTGGTTAATTCCAGCATTAACTTCAAAATTTTCGATGTTTACAACAACAAAGTCTGTAGCTGAACATGTTGTGCTATTACTAACAGTCACATAATAAGTTGTATTATCCCATGGATTAACATTAATTTGGGATGTTTGTTCTCCTGTGCTCCATAAGTAATTTGTACCTCCTGATGCATTAAGAGTTGATAATGCTCCTCCACAAACCGTTAAATCACTTCCTGCCTCTGCTATAATTTCACCTACAGATAAGTTGCAATAAGAGCTTGTAACTGTTGATGCGGGGTTTGATATTACACAATAATATTGACCTGAGTTTAGTGATGTTAGATTATCTAAATTTAAAGTGTTTGTATAAACACCTATATCTGCACCATCCTTGTACCATGTATATGTTAAAGGCATACTTCCTGTTGCATATACAGAAATAGTTCCAGACTCATTAAGGCATAATTGTAAATTGGCAATAGGTTGTTGTGTTACTGTAGGAGGGATTGTTCCATCATCAGGCGTGTATTCAACAATTAATTTAGGTCTTAAATCTGGATTTGCATTTTCGCTTGTTGCAAAATAAAGACTTCTATATGGAGTTTCATCTTGAAGCTTCAACATAAATCCATAACTATTTGCAGGCTCATTTATCATATCTTGAACAAGTAATGTAACATCCAAGTCTGGATAATCTTGATTACTACTCATAGACATAGGAATTACAGCCCTATTCACATCTAATGTTCGAGGCTGAGTATTCCATGTAACAGTATTTTCATCCCAAACGCCTGAAATTCTTTCAATCCATGCAGCATTAGATCCTGACATAGTTGACTGAACTGCAGTAGGTTCATTATTCCAAATATCATAATATAAACTTAGATATGCTGACGTAATAATACTATTCGCAGGAATTGCAGTTAAATCAAATTGCATCAAACTTCTTGAGGCAAAAGAACTTCCATTATCAGTCCAAGCTTTCGGTCCATATGAAACAGTTTCATACCCATAATTATTATTCACATTAATACCACTAATAACAGTAGCATCTTTTCCTGTTGTTGCATCTGGTTGTAAAATTGTTTGATTTAAATTAGTACTGCTTGTTTGATATAACATCAATTCTAAAGTAGGAGCACTTTCACTAATACCAATGCTATTTTCATCTGTTTCCAGTTCCATCATAACTCCAAATGAAGTTTCGGTACTAACCATATCAGATATTAATGATTTAACATTAAGCTCTGTTATCTCAGGATTAGAAGTTACTTGAGACACATTAGCAATAGTATCTCCAAAAACTTTCTCCTTATTATTAGTTTTATTAGAAGTATTTTCTGTATAAATTGTTCCAATGTATGACACTTGCATTAAATCCGTAGTAGACGGCTGGTTATTTTCTTTAACTTTTTTAGCATCCCATTTATTTGTTATTTTTTTTATCTTTATATTATCTGTTGCTAAAACTTTACCATTAAACTTGATTTTTGCACTTCTAACAATTGTTCCCTTTTTTATACCAGTAAGGTCAAACTCAACAAATCGTCTTTCTATTTTGTTGTTTTTTCCTTTCTTTTTAAGTTTCTCTATTAATAGGTATTTATCCTGTTTTAAATTAGGTTTTGAACCATTTTGCCCATAAACTTTTAAATTAATAGATATTCCTATAATGGAAAGCATTATAATCAAAGTCGTAACAAGTATTTGCTTCTTCATATACATAATAATTAAGGAGTAATAATTTTTCTGCTAAATAAATACATTTTTTTAAAATAAACAATAAAAATATAAAATATAAAAAAAAGTTTTCAACAATTTAATGTTATTTAATTAACAATGAAGTATTAATAATCAAATTTAAAATCTTGTCAATGCATGAAAATAGTATGACCGTTTTTGAACGGATTTTTTGTAATAATAATTTAAAAGCTAATACCTAAACGCTATCATAATACCCACAATAATTAAATATCCTAAACACCGTAGGTGTGAAATTATTATAGCAAAACAAATAACACAAACACATTAAACACCGTAGGTGTGGCATTATCACTTTATACAAAAATCTAAATTAAGAACTTGATAGCAATTTGGTATAAGATGTCGCACCTTCGGCGCTAGGAATGTGAATGCGTTTATGCCACCCGCTAACGCAGATGGTTACTAAGATATCGCCTCTTCGTGGCTTTTCAAATATATGGAACACGGGGAAATATTAATATTTTTATAATCAATCATTATTATTAATAATCAATTACTTAGCTATTTTGAGTGCTTTTGGGTAGATTAAATGTACTGTTAGGGTATAGTAAATGTACTTTAAACGTACTTTAAAGGATTATACAAAATTGATATTCAGATAATTACATAAATGATTGATATTCAATATAAAAATTCTATTACTGTACATGAAAGGTACATGAAAGGTACTATAACAGTACATGAAAGGTACTATAAAGGTGTCTCGTCCTAAAATAGGTTTACACATAAAATTAGAATTATGAAAAAAACTGTAAACTTATTTCAGGATTACCTAAATCAAAAAAATGAAGTATAATACTTATCCTTGTAAATTACATGTACAATCATTGTTCTCAACATATTAACATTTGGATAAATTAGAGAGAAATAAATACAAAATTAATGGAAAGGAAATTACTGATTTAACAAATTTAGCAGAAATGTTCTTACACAATAAAAATTAAATGATATTTTTGCAACATAATATTTTTTACATATTTAACAACTTCAAAAGTATACATGTTTTTTAAATTATTAGGGACAGACGAAAATAGCAAAGCAAGGTTTGGGACAATTCAAACAGCACATGGAGAAATAGAAACGCCTATCTTTATGCCAGTTGGCACAATAGGCACAGTAAAAGCTGTTCATCAAAGAGACTTGGACAAAGATATCAAGGCTCAGATAATTCTGTCAAATACATATCATCTTTACTTACGACCTGGGATGGATATTATGAAAGCAGCAGGAGGATTGCATAAATTTATCAACTGGAATAAGCCTATACTAACAGATAGTGGAGGATATCAAGTTTATTCTCTAACGGGGATTCGCAAGTTAAAGGAAGATGGAGTTACATTTCAATCACATATAGACGGTTCACGTCATCATTTTACTCCTTCAATGGTTATAGATATTCAAAGAGCTATTGGAGCAGATATTATTATGGCATTTGATGAGTGCACCCCCTACCCTTGCGAATATAATTACGCAAAGAAGTCACTAATCCTTACCCATAAATGGTTGTCTAATTGTAAAAGTCATTTTGACAATACTAGTGGCTTGTATGGGCATGAGCAATTTTTGTTTGGAATAGTTCAAGGAAGTGTTTATAAAGATTTGAGACAAGAATCGGCAGAGTATATTGCATCTATGGATTGCAATGGGAATGCTATTGGAGGACTTTCTGTTGGCGAGCCTCATGAAATGATGTATGAAATGACAGAAGAGGTTTGCAATATTTTGCCTGACACAAAACCTCGTTATTTAATGGGAGTTGGTACTCCAGCTAATATTTTAGAATGTATTGCTTTAGGTATTGACATGTTTGACTGTGTTATGCCAACTCGTAATGCTCGTAATGGAATGTTATTTACACAAAAAGGCATAATTAACATTAAAAATAATAAATGGAAAGATGACTTCTCTGCAATAGATGAAGCGGCAAATTCTTATGTTGACACTTATTATTCTAAAGCATACTTGCGCCATTTATTCGTTGCAGGCGAAATACTAGCCTCACAAATTGCGACTCAACATAATCTTGCTTTTTACCTATGGCTAGTGAAAGAAGCACGTAATAAAATAAAAGATGGAACGTTTTTTGACTGGAAAACAAGAATGGTTAAACAAGTAACAAATAGATTATAAATTTATTCAGATAAATACAATTTGAAATTAATGAAAACAGTTATTCCAATAAACAAGTGTGAGTTTGAACAAAATGGTTACCATTTTTTTATTAATGCAAAGATTAATGATAATAATGTTAATTTACTTATTGACACTGGTGCATCTAAATCAGTTTTTGACAAGGAAAGAATATCAAAATATTCAAATAGGAACTTTAAGAAATATAAAAATAAATCAACAGGTATAAATGCAGATATTCTTGACAGTGCAACTTCAAATATAGATATTTTAACGGTTGGCAACTGCACAATTAAAAACTATAACGCTGTTTTTATAGACCTTTCCCACGTAAACAATTCTTATTCAAGCGTTAACCTCAAACCAATTGATGGTATTCTGGGAAGCGATATATTATTTAAGTATAAAGCAATCTTGAATTTTTCAAAACAAGAATTAGAACTAACATATCCGAAACCAAGACAAAATGCAAAAAAATAACTTTACAGAAGAATATGTAGTTGCTGAACTAAAAAATGGAATTAAGCTAATACATAAACCTGTTAAATCTTATGTTTCTCATTACGGAGTGTTTGTTAATGCTGGCTCACGAGATGAATTACCCGAAGAAGCAGGTATAGCTCATTTTATTGAACATTGCATATTCAAAGGGACAAAGAAACGTAAAGCTTTTCATATTTTAAGCAGACTAGAAAATATTGGCGGCGAACTTAATGCATATACTACCAAGGAAGAAACTTGTATATACGCTTCATTTCTTAATAACTTCTACAAACATACTGTTGAATTAATATCCGATATTATTAATAACTCAACTTTCCCTGAAAAAGAATTAACAAAAGAAAAAGATGTTATAATTGATGAAATTAATTCGTACAAAGATAGCCCATCCGAGCAAATATTTGACGACTTTGAAGAATTAATATTTAATAAACATCCACTTGCCAGTAATATTTTGGGAACCCCTGAAAATGTAAAGAAATTTACAAAAGAAGATGTATTAAAGTTTATTAATAAACATTACACTAGTAATCGGATTGTGATTTGTTCTGTAGGAAATATTTCTTTCAGCAAATTGCTTGATATGACCAATCAATACATGGGTGACATAAACAACAATGAGAACGGTTACAAACGAATACCTTTTGAGAAATACAAACCCATTATAAAAACTGTAAAATATAACACCGTACAAACTCATTGCGTAATAGGAAACATTATTTTCAACTCTGATGATAATAGAAAAACGTCACTAATTTTACTCAACAACATACTTGGAGGAACAGGCTTAAACTCGCGCCTTAATCTCTCTATAAGAGAAAAATATGGTTATTGTTACAACCTAGAATCATCGTTTAATTCATTAAGTGACATTGGCTTAGCTACAATATACTTTGGTACAGATTCGGAATATTTAGATAAGGTAAACAGCCTTATTCTTAAAGAACTCAAAAAGCTTAGAGAGATTAAATTAGGCTCTCTGCAATTATCCAAAGCAAAAAAACAAATCATTGGACAAATTGCCATATCTCAAGAATCTAACCAAAACGAAATGCTTTCTATTGGACGAAGCTTCTTGTTATATAATAAAGTTGACACAATTGAAGAAGTATATAAGAAACTAAACAATATTACTGCTGAAAACATTATTGATGTAGCAAACGAAATTTATGACGAAAAAAATCTTAGTGTATTAATCTATAAACCGAAAAAATAAATAGTTATGAATTTTATTGACGAATCACTTATGGATTATGTGGAGAAACATTCTACTCCTGAATCTGAAGTATTAAAATACATAAATAGAGAAACGCACCTTAAAGTGCTACGCCCAACCATGCTCGCAGGACACTTCCAAGGGCAATTGCTCAAAATGCTAAGTATGATGAACAAACCAAAGAGAGTGCTTGAAATAGGAACATTTACAGGATATTCTGCTATATGCCTTGCTCAAGGACTTACAGAGAACGGCTTACTTTATACAATTGATGCAAATCACGAATTAGAGGAACTAATTAAAAGTAATATACAAAAAGCAGGATTAAGCAATAAAATCAAATTAATTATTGGACAAGCTATTGATGTTATCCCTGCTATAAAGGACACGTTTGATCTTATATACATTGATGCAGATAAAGAGAATCTTATTAACTACTATGAAATGCTTATCCCTATGACAAACCCTAATGGAATTATCATTGTGGACAATGTTCTTTGGTATGGTAAAGTAGTTGAAACAATCGCTCCAAATGACATACAAACCATCGCAATTGATAATTTCAATAAATTAGTTGCTAATGACAATCGAGTAGAAAACGTTATCATTCCAGTAAGAGATGGACTAAATGTTATTAGAAAAAATTAAGTCAATAAAAAATCA
>MEOD01000017.1 GCA_001768555.1 Bacteroidetes bacterium GWF2_29_10 | reverse complement strand
TTTTGCTACAATAATTTCACACCTACGGTGTTTAGGATATTTAATTATTGTGGGTATTATGATAGCGTTTAGGTATTACTAAGATGTTGAAAAAAACATGAGCAATTTTGTTATATCGTGTTGTTTTAGTTAATGTGTTGATAATTAAAGTGAAGTGTGTGTTTTTCTTTAAAATAATAAAAAGTGAATATGAATAAATTTAGAAGGTTAATTGTTTGATTATTAGTATGAAATGAGGTTTTGAGGTTGATTATTCAGAGTTAAAGGTGGGGTTAAAGTACTCTATATGTGCTTTATATGTGCTCTATATGAACTGTATATGCGCTTTATATGTGCTCTATATCAAAAAATGATTTTGATTAAACCAAAAGAAGTTATTATCTCCTCCTATTTTAATTTAAAATGCCTTATTTACCAAAAAGAGAAATTTACTTTTTGTGTTGATTATAAAACTTAGAATTTACCAATAATATTAGAAGAAGCAAATTGATGTTTTTTAATTTCTAATGGGCAATTAGGGCTAATTATTCGTTAAAAAAAAAGGACTAATTAAATATTTTCGCTATTTTCATAAATATTTGGTTTAAATTCGCAAAAAAAAATATCACAATTATTATAGCTAGATAATATAATGAAAAAAGTAATTTTAGGTGTATTATTTTTATTAATACTAACAACCATTAGTTTTGCTCAGAAGCGAGGTGGTTCGAATGAAGAATTAACGACAAAGTCGGAAAAGGCAAAGAAATTATATGATGAAGCAACATCGAAGTATGATGAGTATAAAAATGAAGAGGCTATTGATATTGCAAAAAAGGCAGTAGATATTGACCCTAATTTTATTGAGGCTTTGTATTTGATATCGTATTGCTATAAAGATATGCGATTGTTGGATTCATCGATAAAGTATATGCAAATAGCGATAGATGTGGATCCTTTGTTTTTTCCAAATTCAATAGCAACACTTGCTGATGTGCAATTGAAAAATGGTTATTATGCTGATGCTAGAAAGAATTATTTGTTATATAAAGAGTTGTTTAGGGATAAAAAACTAAATATAGAAGCATTGGAGGAAAATATAGCTAAGTGTGATTTTGCAATAAAATTAATGAGGAATCCAGTCCCTTTTAATCCTGAAAACTTAGGTGCTAATATAAATACGAAGTATGATGAGTATCATCCGACTTTAACTGCTGATGAGCAGACTCTTATTTTTACGGTTAAGGAGCCAGAACAGCCTGAATTTGAGAATAATCTAAGAATGCATAGGGAGGATTTTTATGTTTCTTTAAAACGAGATAGTGTTTGGTCGAAACGTTTTAATTTGGGTCGTCCAATAAATAAGGTTGGTTATAATGAAGGAGCACAATGTATTACTTCAGATGGTTTGACTCTTTATTTTACGGCGTGTGAGCGTGAGGATGGTTATGGTAGTTGTGATATTTATTTTTCAAAGAAGGAGGGAGTTAATTGGGGTATTCCGCAAAATATGGGTGAGCATTTTAACTCACGCGCATGGGATTCGCAGCCATCAATAAGTCCTGATGGTAAGGTTATTTATTTCACATCAGCACGTCCAGGAGGAATAGGCGGTATGGATATTTGGAAGTCAGATTTGCAATCAGATGGAAGTTGGAGTGTGCCTGTTAATATGGGAGATTCAATAAATACGGCAAAAGAAGAGATGTCGCCTTTTATACATTTTGATAATCAAACTTTTTATTTTGCTTCAAGTGGTCATTTAGGCATGGGAGGAATAGATTTGTTTTATTCGAAGCTAAAAGATGGAGTTTGGTCAAAGCCAACAAATTTGGGTTATCCAATAAATACGAATAAGGATGAAATCAGTTTGATTATAAATGCTAATGCAGATAAAGGATTTTTTGCATCAGATAAGAAGTCTGCAGGTTCTTTTGGAGGATTGGATTTGTATATTTTTGATTTATATAAGGATATTAGGCCACAGGCGGTAACTTATATGAAGGGCCATATAATAGAAAAGGCATCAGGTTTGCCAATAGTTGCAGATGTTGAGCTTATTGATTTGGAGACAGAAAAAAGCATGAGTAGGTTAAAATCGGATGATATAACAGGAGAGTTTTTGATATGTATTCCAACAAATAAAAATTATGCAATAAATGTATCGAAGAGCAATTATTTATTTTTTTCAGAGAATGTAGCGCTAAAAGGGATTCAATCCATAACAAAGCCTTATTATAAAAAGATTGAACTAAGTCCGATAAAAGTGGGCGAATCAGTTGTATTGAAAAATATTTTCTTTAAGACAGCATCTTTTGAATTAGAAGAGTCTTCAAAAGTTGAATTGTTAAAATTGGTAGAGTTTTTAAACTTAAACAAGTTTGTAAAGATAGAAATTTCAGGTCATACGGATGATGTTGGGGATGATAAATCGAATATGTTATTGTCAGAAAGAAGAGCAAAAGCTGTTTATGACTATTTAGTAAAAAAAGAAATTGTATCGACGCGTTTAGTTTACAAAGGTTACGGAGAGACAAAACCAATAGATTCAAACAAAACAGAAGAGGGTAGGGCTAACAATCGTAGGACAGAATTTAAGGTTATTGGAGTTTAAGCAATTATTGCGAGTAGTCATTTTTTAAGAATAGTTTATTCGCAATTCTAAAAAATGATGTACTTTTGCTTTAAAGTAAAACAAATTAAGAACACTATTATTTTATTTATTGATGGAAACAAATCAATTATATTTATACAATTCAATTACAGGAAAGAAAGAGCTATTCGAACCAATTAATAATCCTTATGTTGGAATGTATGTTTGTGGACCAACAGTTTATGGAGATGCTCATTTGGGGCATGCACGTCCTGCGATAACATTTGATGTTTTATTTAGATATTTAAAGCATGTTGGGTATAAGGTTAGATACGTTAGAAATATCACAGATGTTGGTCATTTAGAGAATGATGCAGATAGTGGTGAAGATAAAATAGCAAAGAAAGCACGTTTGGAGCAGTTAGAACCAATGGAAATTGTGCAATATTATACAGACAGGTATCACGCAAATATGCAAGACCTCAATGTTTTGTCGCCAAGTATTGAGCCAAAAGCTTCAGGACATATAATTGAACAAATAGAATTTATAGAAAGAATCATAAAAAATGGATATGGGTATGTGGAGAATGGTTCGGTTTATTTTGATGTTTTGAAATATAACGAAAAGCATAACTATGGCATACTTTCAGGTAGAAATATAGATGAACTTATTAACAATACAAGAACACTAGAAGGGCAAGAAGAGAAAAAAAATTCCTTTGATTTTGCTCTTTGGAAAAAGGCTCAACCACAACATATAATGAGATGGAACTCACCATGGAGTGTTGGTTTTCCTGGTTGGCATTTGGAATGTTCTGCTATGGGGGAAAAATATTTGGGTGAGGTTTTTGATATTCATGGAGGAGGTATGGATTTAAAGTTTCCTCATCATGAATGTGAAATTGCGCAATCAGTTGCAGCCAATAATAAACATGCTGTTAAGCATTGGGTGCACAATAATCTTATTACAATTAATGGACAGAAGATGAGTAAATCACTAAATAACTTTATCACACTTGATGAAGTATTTAGTGGAAAGAATGCTTTGCTAAATCAAGCATACAGCCCAATGACAGTAAGGTTTTTTATCTTGCAAGCACATTATGGAGGAACTCTTGATTTTTCAAACGAAGCTCTACTTGCAGCAGAAAAAGCAATGGCACGAATGTGTAAAGCTTTTGATGTTATTGATAAACTTGTTATTTCAAACACATCGTCAATAGATTTTAATAGTTATAAAAAACGTTGTTATGACGCATTGAATGATGATTTGAATACACCAATTTTACTTGCGGTGTTATTTGATGTTGTTAAATCAATAAACCTTATTAAAGAGGGCAAAGAGACGATTGATGCAGTTAATTTGAGTGTGTTAAAGGAAATTGTTAGTGGTTTTTTTAATGAAATACTCGGTTTGATTAATCAAAGCAGCGTGTCAACAAAAAGTAATTCAATAGACACTTTAATGGAGGTTATATTAGAATTAAGAAAAAATGCAAAGACAAACAAAGACTACGCAACAGCTGATTACATAAGAAATAAACTGTCAGAGGTAAACATTAAAATAAATGATACCAAAGACGGAGCAAATTGGTTTATCGAATAATTACATTACAAAAAAAAATATTATGTTACAATTTTTGAAGAAAGTTAAAACTATTTTATTTATAATCTCTCTTTTCCCTTTGTTGTTTGCGTGCAATAATTCATCAAATAATTCGGAGAATAAAGACATGGATGATAATCAAAAACACGAAATTGTAGAAGTTCCTGATTTTAAATCAGATGCAGCTTATTTGTTTATTCAAGAACAACTAAAGTTTGGCCCTCGTGTTCCTGAATCTAAAGCACATCAACAATGTGCCGAATATTTAGTTGGTAAGTTAAAAGGATATTCAGATACAGTATACGAGCAAGTGGGTTCTGTTATCCCATACACAGGGAAAACGATGAGAATTAAAAATATTATAGCTTCTTTTAATCCCACTAATCAACAACGCATAATCATTTGTTCACATTGGGATTCACGTCATGTTGCTGATATGGAAAAAGATGAAGCTAAACGTAACAAACCAATACCTGGAGCTAATGATGGCGCAAGTGGAGTAGGGGTTATTATGGAAATAGCAAGAAACTTAAAACTAAAAACATCAAATATAGGTGTTGATTTAATACTTTTTGATGCAGAAGATTATGGTCAACCTGATTTTTTAAACCTTCCAGAGCAGGATGATACATGGTGTTTAGGTGCTCAGTATTGGGCTAAAAATCCACATTTGCCTAATTATACAGCATATTATGGAATTCTTTTAGATATGGTTGGTGCACCTAATGCTACTTTTTATAAAGAAAAGTTTTCGATGAATTATGCTCCAAATATAGTTGAAAAAGTATGGCAAACTGCTTATAACGAAGGGTTTTCTGGATATTTTATTAATGAAGAAGCGAATGCTATTACAGATGATCATTTCTATGTTAACAATATAGCAAAAATTCCATGTATAGATATTATTCAAATAGATAAAACCACTCCTCATAACTTTGGAAAATACTGGCATACGCAAGATGACAATATAAATGCTATAGATAAGAATACATTAAAAGCTGTAGGTCAAACTTTAATTACTCTCATTTATAACGAATAGATTTAGTAGTTTTCAAATTTTGTTAATTCCAATGATTATTGAAGCAAAAATTTTAATTATTGAGAATGCTTAATGTTTTCAATAAACAATTTTATTTTTTTATTTTTTATCTATCTTTTCTATTTTTTCTTTATATTTGTTTAATTTTTTATTTTAAAAATACAATATTTATAAAACATGAAAAATATTTTTATTATAAGTTTTTTTTCTTTTCTTTTATTAGGATTTACTTCTTGTGTAAAAGATAATCCTTTAGATATTTTAGTGCCAGATGTAGGTTTAACAGAGGAAGAGGTGGCAAATGGATTAAAAGAGGCGTTAACAGTAGGTACGGATACTTCCGTGTCAATAGTATCATCATTAGATGGTTTTTATAAGGATGATTTAATAAAAATATTACTACCTCCAGAAGCTAATACTATAATTGAAAATATTTCATATGTACCAGGAGGAGAAAAATTAGTTAGTGATGTTATTTTACTGCTCAACAGGTCCGCCGAAGATGCGGCTAAGGAAGCCAAGCCAATTTTTGTTAATGTAGTTACTTCAATGACAATAGAAGATGCCTTTTCCATTCTTCAAGGAGAAGATACATCAGCGACATATTATTTGAAAAAGAATTCATATAGCCAGTTGAAGGAACTTTTTCAACCTAAGATAAATGTTTCATTGAATAAGCCCTTATTAGCAGGGGTTTCAACTAATGAGGCATGGAATACATTGCAAACAGCATATAATACTGTAGCAAATAATGGAGGCGTTTTGTTAGGGATTAGTCCTATTACACCGATTTCGTTGGATGAATATGCTGCAAATAAAGCATTGTATGGATTATTTAGCAAGATTGCTATAGAAGAGAAAAGTATAAGAAAAGATCCAGCTGCAAGAGTAACAGATTTATTAAAAAAAGTTTTTGGTAGCGTCTTCTAATTATATTAATTTTGTCGAATATTTGATTAAATAAAGGAAAAATATAAACACAAGTTATGGAAAAATCAGTAAGAATAATTTCAAATAAGCTCAAAGAAAGAGATAGAATCAAGCAAAATAAAATAAAAGAATATAATGTTTTTTGTTTTGATATGGATATGCCAGGTAATCAAAAAGTTTTGAAACAATTATTTCGTTTTGATGTTGCGGGAAATAGAATAGAGAAGAAACTTTATGATAAATTGGGTGTTTTATATTGGAAAGAAATAGCATCATACGATGATTTATATCGCAAAATAGAGAGTGCTGGATACAATGGAGAACATAGTATAGAGTGGAAACGTATTTATAAATATGATAGTATTGGTCTTCGAGTTGAAAGAAACATATTGAATGCTAATGGCGAATTGGAAAAGATAAGAAAAAATAAGTTTAACGAAAAAGGAAAACTTATAGAAGAAATTGAATATGATGCAGAAGGTAATGTAGAATGGAGAGAGGTTTCAATGTATGATGATAATGGTAATAGGATAGAAAAGACAAAATATCAATTTAATGGTAAAATTGATTTTAAAGAGGTTGCAAAGTATGATGAAAACGATAATAGAGTTGAAGAAATACGTTATGA
Source organism: Bacteroidetes bacterium GWF2_29_10 (assembly GCA_001768555.1). Lineage (GTDB taxonomy): Bacteria > Bacteroidota > Bacteroidia > Bacteroidales > GWE2-29-8 > GWE2-29-8. The sequence continues at coordinate 31,110 of MEOD01000017.1, read as the reverse complement.
TGTTGATGGAAAGATAGATTGGCGAGATAAAGCAATTTATGATGAAAATGGGAATTTAATAGAAAGAATTTGGTATAAGCTTAACGGAAAGACTGATTGGAGCTGGCATGCTAAATATGACAACAAGAACAATATGATTGAAACCGAAGAATATGATTCAAAAGGTAAAATTGATTTCAAAAAAACAATAGAATATGATTCAAAAGGTAATAGGTCAAAAACAATAGAATGGGATGTTTTAAAAAACAAGCCAAAAATGGTTTCCGAGTATAAATATGAGTACTATAATTAAAAGGATATTATATTTATTTTTGAGCCTTGATTAATTTTAATTAATAATATTTCTAATTTTGTTTTTTGTTATTGTTAAACCAATATATTTTAAATAATGAATACTAACGACAATCCTAATTTGATGGAAAATTTAGAGAAGAAAGATTTTATCCAAAGTTCTGAACCAATTGCAGAAGTGCCTGATAATGCTACTTTAATTAATACAGAATCAGAAGAATTAATAGAACAAAATATAGAACAAGAAGAGTTAGAGGAAACCAGAGTTTCCAAGAAAGAAGATAATAAACAACTATTGGATTCAAAAGAACAAGAAGAGCATGTAATTGTTGATTATGAAAAGTTATATGAAAGTTATGATATTAAGCAACTTCTTGAAGAACTAGAAATTATCATAAAAGGAGATGATGTAAATAGCATAAAAAGTAAAATAGGATATATCAAGGTTAATTTCACCAAGCAAGTAAAGGCCATAAAAGATAAAGAACAAAAAGAATATATAGAAAAGAATGGCAGTATAGAAAATATAGAATATTCTACAGATAAAGAAGAAACTGCATTTAAAGAATTATTTGCTGTTTATAGAGCAAAAAAAGCTGAATTTGATAAAAGTTTTGAAGAGCAAAAATTGTTAAATCTTGCAGAGAAGAAAGCGATAATAGAAGATTTAAAAAATCTAATAAATAATAGAGAAACATTAAAGAAGACGTATGATGATTTTAATATATTGCGTTCGAAATGGGATGAAATAGGTCCAGTTCCTCAGTCAGAACTTAATGACTTGTGGCATCAGTATAATTATTGTATTGAGCAGTTTTTTGATTATGTTAAGATAAATAAAGAATTAAAAGAATTAGACCTTAGAAAAAACTTAGAGCAAAAAATAGAAATAGCAGAGAAGGTAGAGAAATTATTATTAGAAGAATCATTTCTTGTTGTTGCTAAAGAATTAAGGTCATCAATAGCTTATTGGAAAGAAATAGGTCCTGTTCCAAGGGAAAAGAAGCAAGAAATAGAAGATAGGTTTCATATTGCTATAGAAAAACTTAGTGCAAAGAGGAAAGAACATTTTGAAGACACAAAGCAAAATGAGGAAAATAATTTTAATGCAAAAGTAGCTTTATGTGAGAAAGTAGAAGAGTTGTCAGAGCTTACTTATAAAAATCCAAAAGAGTGGAACGAAAAAACAGAGCAAATATTTGAAATACAAAAGCTATGGAAATCAATAGGGCGTGCGAATAAATTGGTTAATGATGAAATATGGGAACGCTTTAGAAAAGGTATTGATAAATTTTTTGAATCGAAAAAAGACTTTTTTGAAGGATTGAAAGAGGTGTATGTTAATAATTATAATTCAAAAGTAAATATTTGTGTTTTAGCTGAGGGTTTGAAAGATAATACAAATTGGAAAAAGACAACAGAAGATTTAATAAGATTGCAAGAAGATTGGAAGAAAATTGGTCCAGTTGATAATAAATATTCAGAAAAGCTATGGAAAAGATTTAGAGCTGCATGTGATGTATTTTTTAACAATAAGTCGGAATATTTTAAAAGCATCAATTCAATAGAAAAAGAGAATTATGAAAAAAAATTAACACTTATTAAGCAATTAGAAGAATTTCAAATATCAGAAGATAATAATTCCAATTTAGATCAATTAAAACAAATTCAAAATGATTGGATGAATATAGGACATATTCCTATAGAGCATAAAGATACCCTTCAATCACAGTTTCGTAGTCTTATAAATAAGCATTTTGACACTCTTAATGCTTCAAACAAAGGTAGTAATGAAAGTTTTTATAAAATGAAAATGGAAACTTTAAAAGAAACCTCATCTGGTCAATATAAGTTTAATGAAGAAAAGGTTAATATTTCCCGAAAAATAAATACATTAAAAAGTGATATTACTTTATGGGAAAATAATATAGGATTTTTTGTTAATTCAAAGGGTGCGGATAAGTTAATTGCAGATTTTGAAACAAAAATAAGCAAAGCAAAAGAAGAGTTGGCAACACTAGAAGATAAACTAAAGATATTAAACAAAATCTAAAATAAGATATAGATATGACACAAGAAGTCCTTTTGATTATAGATTTTGGCTCACAATATACACAACTTATAGCAAGAAGAATAAGGGAGTTGAATGTTTATTCTGAAATTATACCATTTAATAAGCAAGCAAGTTATGATTATTCTAATATAAAAGGGATAATTTTGTCTGGGAGTCCTTATTCTGTGAATGATAAAAATTCACCAAGAATAGATTTTTCAAAATTTCCAGAAGTTCCTTTGCTTGGTATTTGTTATGGAGCTCAATTAATAGCTTTAGAGAATAATGGAGAAGTTGAGCCATCAAAAATTAGAGAATATGGTAGAGCTAATTTAGATTACATAGAAACTCAAGATTATTTATTTAAAGGGATTTCAGAAGGTTCGCAAGTATGGATGTCTCATGGTGATACTATAATGTCAATTAATAATGATTTTAATATTACAGCATCAACAAAACAGGTAAAAATAGCATCTTACATTCATAAATCAAAGCCTATTTATGGAATTCAATTTCATCCAGAAGTTACGCATTCAATAGATGGGATCACATTAATAGGTAATTTTGTAAAAGGCATATGTAAATTTTCATGCAATTGGACTCCAGATTCTTTTATACAAAATACCGTAAAAGAACTCCAAGAAACAGTAGGTAATGCAAATGTTATACTTGGGTTAAGTGGAGGGGTGGATTCATCTGTATCAGCTGTATTACTTAATAAAGCAATTGGGAAAAATCTGTATTGTATTTTTGTAGATAATGGATTGTTAAGAAAAGATGAATATAATAAGGTTTTAGATTCATACATAAATTTAGGCTTAAATGTTATAGGGGTTGATGCAAAAGCTATATTTATTAGTAATTTAGAAAACATAGAAATACCAGAAGATAAGCGAAAAATTATAGGTAAAACTTTTATTGAAGTTTTTGAAGAAGAAGCAAAAAAAATAAATAATGTGAAATTTTTAGCTCAAGGTACTATTTATCCAGATGTAATAGAATCAATATCTGTAAATGGTCCTTCGGCGACAATTAAATCACATCATAATGTTGGAGGTTTGCCAGAAAAGATGAATTTAAAAATAGTGGAACCTCTTCGTTATTTATTCAAAGATGAAGTTAGACGGGTAGGCAAAACCTTAAATATAGATCCGATAATTATTAACAGGCATCCATTTCCAGGTCCAGGATTGGCGATAAGAATAATCGGAGATATTACACAAGAAAAGATTCAGTTACTTCAAGATGCTGATGATATTTTTATAGAAGGTTTAAAAAAACATAATCTTTATGATAAAGTATGGCAAGCTGGAGTTATTTTGCTTCCAATAAAATCAGTAGGGGTTATGGGGGATGAACGCACTTATGAGAATGTAGTATCATTAAGAGCGGTTAGTTCAAAAGATGGTATGACTGCGGATTGGGTGCATTTGCCTTATGAATTTCTTGCAGAGATTTCAAATGAAATAATCAATAGGGTAAAAGGTATTAATCGAGTGGTTTATGATATTAGTTCAAAACCACCAGCAACAATAGAATGGGAATAAAATGAAAACTTTTAGAATTATTTTTTATTTAATTTTTGTTTTTACAATTTGTTTTACAACAAGCCAATATAGTTTTGCACAGCAAAATAATATTGTAAAATCAAAAGAAATAAAGAATATTAATGGCAAGAAGTATTACATACATATTGTTTCTAAAGGTCAGACGTTATATTCTATTGCAAAGGCTTACAATGTAAGTGTTATAGATATAAAAAAAGCAAACTATAATATAACAGATGTTTTAGCCCCAGAGCAAATTGTGAAAATACCTGTTACATCTGCTAATATTGATAAACCTGTAAATAAACAGCTACAAAATACAAAAATATTACCAGTTGAAGAAAAGAAAATAGTTAAGCATGATACTATAAAAAGTAATCAAAAGGTAATTAAGGAAAAGCCTATTGAAAATACTAAATCAAAACAAGAATATAAGATACATAGTGTTAAAAAATCAGAGACATTGTATTCTATATCCAAATTATATAACATTTCTGTTGAGGATATTCTGAGCATAAATACTACTATTAAGAATAATGCAGTATCGGAAAATCAGCTTATTCGAATTCCTTTAAATGTTCGAGTTTCTGAAAAGACAATAAGTAATGCTGATTTTAATTCAGAAATAGTAACAATAAAAGAAGCACAGAAAGAACCTATAATTATAAATGAAAAGCCCTTATTAAAAGATTCGTTTATAGTTCATAAAGCAGATAAAAAAGAAACTTTATTTTCTATATCAAAACAATATTCTGTTAGCATTGATGATATTATGTTTCTAAATCCTAATTTAATTAATGGATTAAAAAAAGATGATGATATAAAGATTCCTGTAAAAAACAATATTAACTATACTAATCCAGACAAAACAGGTAAAATAATATTGCATACAGTTACTCCAAAAGAAACTCTATTCTCTATAGCAAAGGAATATTCATGTAGTATGGATCAAATAGAAATATTGAATCCAGACATTTTAGAAAAAGGTTTACAAATAGGCTCTGTTATAAAAATACCTGTTACAGAAAACTTAACAAGAAAAGAATTTGTAAAGTTACCTGTAGATGAAAATAAACGAATAAATATTAAAAAGGGACAGGATGTTATTATTGAAAAACAATTAATAGACTTAAAAGATAGCAAATCTACAGAATCATTGTCGAAAAAAGATAAGGAAATCATAAAACTTCCTAAGTATAAGATTGCATTAATGATCCCAATGTATAAGGATGATTTTATAAATAATAGCATAAATATTAATGCCGAAGATGAATCTGTATTTAATTATAACTTTTTCAATTTTATTAAGTTTTATGAAGGTGCACTTATGGCTATTGATTCGATAAAGAACAAGGGTTTAAATGCAGATGTTTTTATTTATGATGTTGCAGAAGATAGCCTTCAGATAGTTAATTTGTTAAAGGGTAAAGAATTGCAGGATATGAATCTAATTATAGGTCCTTTTTATAATAAAGACTTAATTAAAGTAATAGAATTTGCAAAAGAGCATTCAATACCAGTCGTAGCTCCTGTAGTATCTGATAATTCAATAATATTATCAAATCCTAATGTTTTTAAAATATCAACATCTGTTAATAATCAGATATCTCTACTTTCTGAGTATGTAAATAATAATTATAATAATTCCAATATTATAATTATTACAGAAGAGTCTGAAAATATGAGCAAGATAGGGTCAAACATTTATACAAATATATTAAATTTAAATAAAAAGAAGGATTCTGTAAATAATATCCAAACAATATTAGAATATCCAAAAGACTTTGATAAATTTCTTGACTATTTAATGATAGGAAAACAAAATATTATAATTTCGTTGATTAATAAAGAGGCAACATTGACTAATTATTTGACAAAGTTGTATAATATGACTGATAATTATAATATTACTGTTTATGGGTTACCTACTTGGGAAAATTATGAAAACATTGATAATAATTATAAAAACAAACTAAATGTTCATCTCTTTTCTACAAATTTTATTGATTATTATGATGATAATACAAACAATTTTATAGGAGCTTTTAGATCGCAGTTTTATACAGATCCTGATAAATTTGCTTTAATAGGATATGATATTACATATTATTTTTTAGAAGCGCTTAATGTTTATGGTGTAACTTTCCCTGATTTTACAGATAAGATTGATTATAAACCTATGCACACTAGGTTTAATTTTAAAAAGCAAGGGCGTGATGGGTATGAAAATATGTATATAAATATTTACAAGTATGATGATTTTAAAATTGAGAGAGTAAATAAGTAATTTAACATTAATTAATGGAAGAAAAAATTATAGAAATAGATAATATTCATCCTCTAGAAATCTTTGGCGTAAATAACACAAAAATAGATATAATACAAAATGCATTTCCTCAAATAAAAATAATTACAAGAGGAAATTTTATAAAATTAATGGGTAGCGAGGAATTGATTAACAATTGTAATGATAAAATCAACCAGATTCTATCTCATATAAATAATTTTGGAAAAATATCTGAAAAGAATATTGTTAGTATATTAAATTCTGAAAAGAAAAAACTAGTGGAAGATAATTTAGATAGTGCTATTATTCTTACAGGAAGAAATGGATTGATAATTAAGGCTCGTACTTTAAATCAACAAAAAATGGTCAAGGCTTTAGATCGTTTTGATTTATTGTTTGCAATAGGTCCGGCAGGAACTGGGAAAACGTATACGGCGGTAGCGATTGCTGTTAAAGCTCTTAAAGGGAAGCAGGTTAAAAGAATAATATTGACAAGGCCTGCGGTAGAAGCAGGAGAGAATCTTGGATTTCTTCCAGGAGATTTAAAGGATAAATTGGATCCTTATCTTCAGCCACTTTATGATGCATTAAGGGACATGATACCCATGGATAAGCTGAATGAGTATATGGCAGATGGTACTATTCAAATTGCACCATTGGCATATATGAGGGGGCGTACGTTGGATCATGCTTATGTAATTCTTGATGAGGCTCAAAATTCAACAATAAGTCAAATGAAAATGTTTTTGACACGAATGGGTAAAAATTCAAAGTTTATAGTTACAGGAGACGTTACGCAAATAGATTTGCCTAAATCACAGCAGTCTGGATTAATTAATGCAATGGATATATTGATGGATATAAAAGATATTCAATTCGTTTTGCTTGATGAGAATGATTTTGTTAGACATAAGCTAATTGCAAAAATATTAAAAGCTTATGATGATGTGAATAAAAGGGTTGAAATAGTAAAATAGAGGCGCAATGCAAAAGCATTGTGCCTCTTTTAAATTTATTATTTTTTATAATTTTCTTCTACTTTGTCCCAATTTACTAGTTTCCAAAATGATTCAACATAATCAGGACGTTTGTTTTGATAATCAAGATAGTAAGCATGTTCCCATACATCACAAGTTAGGATAGGAGTTAGATTATTTTTAAGAGGGTTTCCAGCATTGCTTTCTTGTATTATTTCTAGTGCCCCATTCTCTTTTTTTACAAGAAAAGCCCATCCAGAACCAAATAATCCAGATGCAGCAGCTGAGAATTTTTGTTTAAATTCAGCAAAAGAGTTGAAGTTTTTAATTATCTCATTTAGAATAATTCCTTCTGGTTCATCTTTAGCTTTAGGAGTTAAGCAATTCCAATAGAAAGTATGGTTCCACACTTGTGCTGCATTGTTAAATATAGGTCCTGTTGCTTTTTTTATAATTTCTTCAAGAGTTGAATTTGAAAATTCAGTACCCTTAATTAAATTGTTAAGGTTATTAATATATGCTTGATGGTGTTTACCATAATGAAAACTAATAGTATTTGCCGATATATAAGGCTCTAAAGCATTTGCCTCGTAAGGCAATTTAGGTAATTCAAAATTCATATTGTTTAATTTTATTAAATTAGTAAAATTATTTCATTTCAACACAAAGATACAAAAGTTTTATTATAAAACAAAAGTATTATTACGATTATTTAGAATTTGCAAAAAAAGTCAAGAATTATATTTATAATCAATAACATCTTAAACGATAAAAAAAAATGGAATATTTACTCAAATTATTACTTTTTAGGAAAACAAAATCCCCACTCATAATGTAAAATGTAACACTTTTTTTACAAATAATATCAAAATTAGATAGTACTATAATGATTTTTCTTTACTAAATATCTGGGGTAGCAATGATGTATTTTTTGTTATAAGACATAAAGATATCATTCAATATATTACCATAAAAGAAAATGAACTGCATGATAAGCTTCACTACCAGCATATTAAAATTATGAAATCGTAGAGTTCAAAAACAACACTTCTAAAAACAAATATCATAAAAGATTTAGAAGAATAGCTGTTTGAAATGATTAAAACAAACAAGTTTTGAAATCATAACTAATCAGATTTTTTGGAGAGCATATACAAAAAAGTGAATTGTATAAAAGCAGATGATAGGAGAAAATATAATACAGTTATTACATGTAAAATCATTCATAGAGATAATAAATTATTAATACAATGGGGGGGATTTTTAATAATGTGGGAAACTGAATCCTAAATCATTATAAATCAAATATCATTTTATAAAGTGAAATTTATTTAGGACAGAATTGGTTTTTAATTAAATTTAAAAAAAAATACAAATAATTGCTTGGATATATAATTTTTTTTATACTTTTACAAATTAATAATTTTTTTAACAACTGAAATAAAGGAGGCTTCTATGAATAATAAAAAACTTAATGTTAGCTTAATTACAGCTATTTTTGTTATGCTTTTGTTTAATGCAAGTATATTTGCACAAAAAGAAAAAGCACCTAAGAATAACGCTTTAGATGGCAAAATTTTTACAATCGAATTAAAAATTGAAAATACTAAAAAGCCTAAAGAGCCAGTTCCTGATGAGTTAATTTTTAAGTCAGCGAAGTTTACATCAAAAGAATTTTTAAAAGACATGTTTAAAGCTACAGTTTATGATGTAGAAGTAGATTCTTCAGGTGTAAATAAATCTTATACTTTTGAGGTAGAACAAAAAAATGATAAGGAAGAAATATTAAAATGGGAAGGAACAATTGAATTTGCAGATGAAGAAACTGGCTATGAAATAGAAGGTCAATGTGAACTTACAAGCAAAAAAGGAAAGTTAATTGAAAGAAACAGTTTTACAGGAACAGAAAAGAAAAAGAAAAAAAGATAATTTAAATTTTATTACTAAATCTTAAATGTAATTATATTATGAAAACAAAAATGATTTTAAAAGTATTTTTAGCATTATTTTGCTTTATTACTTATTCTAATACATCATTAGCTCAAACAAAAACAATTACACAACCAACTCCAAGCCAAGTTGGAAGAGCAACTCCTGAAATGGTCGCAGAAAGACGAACAAATCACTTAAAAACACAATTAAACTTAAATGATGAACAGTTTGCTAAAGTAAAAAGTCTTATGCTTGACCAAGAAAAAAAGAGACGTATTGAAAGAGAAAATATGCAAAAAGGAGAAGGACTAGCTAAAGGAAAAGATAGTTCTGAAAATAATAAAAAAATAATTACCGAAAAAATGAAAAGTATCCTAAATGCAGAGCAATTCAAAAAATTTATGGATATGGAGAAGAAAAACGAAGAAATCAGAAATAGCAGATTAGAAAATAATAAAAATATAACTAATTAACAATTAGTTACTCTAAATATTAATAAAAACCTGACAGTTATGAGAAATATTTCTGTCAGGTTTTTTTGTATCATTTAAAATTATACAATTACATGAAATTATATCCTTTAAAATTTAACTCAATATACTTAGAAAAGATTTGGGGTGGTGATAAAATAAAAACAATTTTAACCAAAGATTATGGTGATCTTGATAATTGTGGAGAATCTTGGGAAATATCATCAATAGCAGAATTTGAATCAGTCATAAGTAATGGAGATTTTAAGGGAAAAGCATTAAGCAAAATAATAGAAGAATATAAGGACAATATTGTTGGTAAATCCACTTATGAAAAATTTGGAAATGAATTTCCTCTCTTAGTCAAATTTATAGATGCTACAGCCGATTTGTCAGTGCAAGTGCACCCAAATGATTATTTGGCAACTAAAAGGCATGGGGGGCGTGGTAAATCTGAAATATGGTATATTATTGAAGCAGATACAAATTCTCAATTGATCAGTGGTTTTAATAAATATGTTAACAAAGAAGAATACATAAAAACGTTGAATGAAAAAAAAATAAAGGACATTTTAAATTTTGAAATAGTTAGTAAAGGGGATGTTTTTTATATTCCATCAGGACGTATTCATGCAATAGGTAAAGGTATTTTATTGGCAGAGATACAACAAACATCAGATATAACATATAGAATATACGATTGGGACAGGATTGATGATAAAGGAAATAAACGTGAATTACATACAGATTTGGCTGTAGATGCAATTAATTATGAATTTATTGATGATTACAAAACTAATTATGCTTTAAACAAATTTGTTGAAGGAAGAGTCGATGTTATAGAAACACCTTTCTTTTCTTTTAATATTATTTCGATAACAGAAAATATAGTATTAGATTATAGTCGTCTTGATTCTTTTGTAATATATATTTGCGTGGAAGGTTTGTTAAGCATTGATTATTATGGGGATAAATTAATAGATATCAAAATGGGAGAGGTTGTGTTGATTCCTAATAGTTTGAACAATATTAAATTAATACCTCAAAAAGCATCAAAATTGCTAGAAATTACAATATAATACGAATTAATTAGGGTATACTGGAAAAATACAAAACACATTGGTTGTTAATAATTTTCATTGAGTAAGTGTATGTAAATTATTAATTTTGAGCAAAAAGTTTGCACTTGTGATAAGAATACTTTAGTTAATCAGATTTCAATAGATGAATTTTAAACCCCATTTGAGTTGTATTTGAACAAAAGCAATAGTTGGGTTTAATTATCAGAACAGATTCTATAGAATAAATTTGTAGTGATTTATCCCAAAGTATTAGCTCGAAAAAAAAGGTGCCCTCAGATATTAATGGTTGAGTAGCTATAGAAGCAATCATAATAAAGCATATCCTTAGTGATTCATTCTCAATAAAAAAAACAATCTAAAAAAAACATAAATCTACTTATTGTCTCAAAAAAATAGGCATTTGTATATAAAAAAATAGAATAAACAAGATTTAAAACCTCTTTAGTCTAATAGTTTAAAAATACGTAATAACACTAGCGTTACTCTAAATATTAATATTATCTTTACAAAATAAAAAATACTATTTATGACGGAACTTATACAAAATGATAACGACATGAATTTAAATGCAAACAACCAAGAAGTTAATACTGAAAATCAAAGTAACGAAATTGAATTCTTAACTGATGATTCCTTTGATGTATCTTATGATGATAACTACGAAAATGTAAGTATGGAAGAATTTTTTAAAGAAATAGAAACAACGAATAAACTAAACTAATTCTTTTTTTTAATACTTATTATAATTTAAATTTTAAACCTCCTTGAGCTCCAATGCTGTATGATGTAGTCTTATTATTTATTATATCTTGTCCGATAGCATTCACGCCCTTATAATCATCCATTGAATAATTCCCCCTCAAGCCTAAATTTAATATAACACTTTTGGTTACGTATAGATTAAACCCAAATCCGGAAACAATTCCCCAATTCATTTGTTTAAATTTATCATTAATATTTTTAGAATTTGTTTCCGACAAAGTCTCTTGAAAACTTGCATCAAAAACATAATTTAACACTGCTCCAACTTCAAGATAAAACACCTTGCCAATAGTAAACATCAAAGGAACATCAATCGTATTTACCTCAACGATTGACTTAAACTCATTCAAATTAAATTTTCCTTTATACTTTTGATTTATTGAATTATAAAGAACCTCTGTCTGTAAACCAAAATTTTCAGTAAAATAATAATTCAATACAAAACCATAATTATCACCAAATGAAGGTGTATATTTTTGTTCAACAATATTATTATCTACCTCTTTGTTTCTTAATGTGGTGTAATTCTTTGTGTATTTTGCACCAATCATAAAACCCTGCGCACTAACATCTGACATCATATAAAAAAACAAGTATGTTACAATCAATATTTTAAACAAATATAATATTTTCATCTTTTTATAGATTTTGTTATTTTAGCAAATTCATCCATAGTTCTATATCTACTCAATAATGTATCATTAAGTAATCTATCATAATCATCAAAGCCAATATTAATAGCATCACCTAACGCTTTTAGACTCCCATTATAATCATTCTTTATAGCATACAATGTTGACAGCAAATAATAATGTTCCGAATTAGTGGGATCTACTATTTTATAAAGATTTATAAAATGCTCTGCTTCGTTAAGCATATTGTTTTTTAACGTATTAGTCGAATAAGAATAAGCAAGCAAACTTAAATAAGACTTAACTCGCATTCGCATTGCAACTTCTTTATCATCTTTAATCCCTAGTGTCTCTTCATCATATCTAGCCATCTCTGTTATCCACCAATCCAAAGATCTTTTCAAAAACTCCTCTTGATAAGTTGTCTGCAAAATTGTTTCCTTTTCCTTAATGACATTCTCTTTTTCAATATATTTTTGAAGTTTCTTATTGCCCAATAATTCTAATTGTAATTGTTTGTACTTATAAACATCTGTTAAATTATCAAAATACATTATAATCTTATTGTAAATCACAAGAGCTTCAATCAAATCATTAGTATTTACTTTTAATGTCGCAGAATCTTGATATGATTTAAGCCAATAATTAATCTTTGTTGTGTCCTTTTCCTTTAAATTATTTGCCATTGCATCTGCCTCTAACCAAACAAACAAATCCTCAACCTTGCTTTTACTTGGCAATTCATGCTTACCATTAAAAACAGTTAAAGTATGTTTTATTTTTGTCTTTTGCAGCAAACTTTCAATCTGAATCATTTCATTATAATTCATGTCATAATCACCACAAAATCCGTAAAACCATACATTTTTCATCACAAAATTATTTATGTTATTACCAGGACTTGCCGAAAAACCTATAACTCCATTAATTCCTCCCCTTTGAGTGGCTATAGATGACGCAACTCTTGCTCCTCCTGAAAAACCAGCAAGATACACTCTATTGTTATTTATTGAAAACCTATTAAATATTTCATTAAACAAATTAGTAGAAATATAATTATATTCTTCTTCCGTTAATCCATTTTTTGAATTATTAGAACCAACCAATATATAACCATACTTTTCGGCATAATCCTTCATTAAGTCTACACCATTATAACCTTTAGCATGAGCATCAAAGAATATAATTATAGGATGTTTTTTCGTCTCATCATAACTAGAAGGAAGATACAAACTATATAAAATTGACTCATTATATTTACTTTTCACATCATTATAGATCTTCGCTTTTTCTAACTGTTCATAACTTATCTTTTTCTGTTCATTTGAACAATTTGAAAACAAAAAAGAAAACGCTATAATTATTATTATACTTATAGCCCTAACACTGTTATATCTAAAAAGCATAGTGATTAAATTACTGTTATAATTTTTCAACAAATATACATGCTTTTTTTTCATTTAGGACACAATCTATACAAAATAAAAAATGACTCTTCCATTCCTCAGCCTCAATTATCCATGTCAATGCCTGAAATAGTATGACTGTTTGAACTAATTTTTATTAATAATTAAAACCTGTAAAAAAATGGCAACAAGACAAAAATTTAATTTAGGCGCAAACGGTATTTTATCGAATCTTTTAAGCAAAAAAAAATGTATCAGAAATTGGAAAAAAATAACTACTATTACATAAGTTAGCGGAGAATATGGTGTAAGTATAAATGTTATACGCAGTCGTATTTATCAATATTCAATAACAAAAGAGAAAGGAGTCTGAGTCATTGTTGACAGAAAGTGACACTCGTAAAATAATTGAGCTACGTAATTGTATAGCTGAACGGAGGCTGTTGAAAGGCAAAAAAATTACTTAAATTATTTTGTTAAATTTCGCTTTGCAATGGTCTCAATCTGGATTAAAAGCATGATTTATTAACCAAGTCTTGTGGAAAAAAAAGCGCAACACTTTGGTTATTAATATATGGATTAAATAATACTAGAGCAAAACAGAAAAAAAACATAGGAATCTTGGAATACTTGATAAATTATTGACAAAATAACTTAATGTTTCAAGGTCTTTATTTTTTTCAATTACAACTTTTTTAGTAAAAAATTCGTATTATTGTTATTTTTTAGTAAATTTTATAATAAATGATAGATTTGTCGGAAGAAGCTTTTTTATTAATAGTAGTTATTTGTATAATTTTAAGTATTGTATTAATAGAGATAGTATTTGTTATTTTATACAGAATTGTAAGCACAATTGTAGATGTAAAAAACAAAAACTATTATTCTAAAGTAGAAGAATTGTTAAATGAATTGGTATTTGATGATGAGCAAAATTATATTTCAAAAGCAGTAAAAAATTATGTAGAAAAGCAAAATGTTATTTTAAAAAAATTTAATAACATTGATAATACATCTAATCCTAATTTTCGTAAAGCAATTCAAAAAGTTATACTAAAATTTCATAAAAATGTGAGTGGTAGTGTTTCGGAAGAATTAAGAAAAATATATATAGCACTACGTTTATCTAAGGATTCCGTATTAAAAATAAATTCTAATAAATGGATGTTAAAAGTGGAAGGAATTATAGAATTAACTCAGCTAAATATAAAAATACCATTAACAACACTTAAAATATTAATAAATCATAAAAATGAAATTGTAAGACAGGAAGCGATATTTGCTGTAGTTAAATTTTATAATGTTTTTGAAAAAAATGGAGATAACTCATATAATGGTTATAATGATATTAAATTTAACTTATTTGGATATTTGGAATATGAATTGTCAGAATGGCAACAAATAAAACTAATAAACACAATTAGTCAAATTAAGTTTGATGTTATACCTGACTTTAGCAAATGGCTAAATTCTGAAAATAAATCTGTAAAAGTTCTTTTTATTAAATTAATTGTGCAGTATAATCAATATGAATCTATACCAATACTTATAACATTATTGGAAGAAAAGGACGAAAAAATATTAAAACAAACAATACTTGCTTTAGGTGAATTAGAAGGTGTTTTTGCTGTTAACAAATTAATTGAATTGTATAGTGTTTTAAATCCTGAAAACAGAATTGACATAATAAAATCATTAGGAAAAATAGGAACAGATAATGTTGTTACATTTTTAATAGAAAAATTTTCAGAAACAATTGATGATACTGTAAAACTTATAATTTTGGAAAGTATTAAAACAATTGATGAAAAACAAATTGATACTATAAGAATAAAACATAATGATGAAAAGACAAATTTGATGATTAAGCATTTATATAAAAATGAAAATGTTGCCTAATGGATAGTTTTTTTAACATATTATTTGATTTCACAACATACTTTTTCTTTGTGTTTACAGTAACGATGTTATTGTCATATATTCTTATTGGGGTCTATTCTGCTAAAGCAATGCTTGATTATTCAAGAAAAAACAATTATGTGGATTATCGAGACATCCTTAACTCGAAATTTACTCCTCCTATTTCTATAATTGCTCCAGCATATAATGAAGGAATGACAATTGTAGAAAATATATTATCATTACTTTCTTTATACTATGGAGAATATGAAGTTATAATTGTAAATGATGGTAGCAAAGATGATTCCATGGAGAAACTTATAAAATATTTCCACTTGAAAAAGGTTGACTTTTATATAAACTACAAATTGCCATGCCAGCCTATCAGAGGAATATATGAATCAACAAATCCTATATACAACAAATTAATCATAATAGATAAAGAAAATGGAGGAAAATCGGATGCACTTAATTCAGGAATAAATATTGCAAAGTACGATCTTTTTTGCGCTGTTGATGTAGATACTATTATAGAACCCGACTCTTTACTCAAAGTAATAAAGCCTTTTCTTGAAGAAAAAACAAAAGTAATAGCTACAGGAGGTGTGATTCGTATATCAAATTCATGTATTATTGATAGAGGACGAATTTCTGAAGTAATTTTACCAAAAGAAACACTTCCGCGCATACAAACTCTTGAATACATACGGTCGTTTTTATTAGGTCGTATGGGATGGAGTAAGCTAAATGGATTACTTATTATTTCTGGAGCATTTGGATTGTTTGATAAGAAAGTGGTAATTGATAGTGGTGGATATAATAAGAATACTGTTACAGAAGACTTTGAAATAGTTGTTCGTATTAGAAAATTTATGGAAGATTTAAAAATGCCATATAAAGTTGTTTATATTCCAGATCCATTATGCTGGACTGAAGCCCCAAATACATTTAAAATATTATATAGACAACGTAATCGCTGGTATAGAGGTTTAGCTGAAACATTATGGATGTACAAGGGATTTTTCCTCAACAAAAAATACGGAATTATGGGTATTTTAAGTTACCCTTATTGGTTTTTTCTTGAATGGCTTGCACCTATAGTTGAAATTTGTGGATATATTTTATTGATGTTCTTTATTATTGTAGGAAAAATAGATTGGATTTTTGCTTTTTTATTGCTTATTTCAGTATATTTATTTTCAATATTTCTATCTATAACATCTTTAATATTTGAGGAATTTTCTTTTAACCAATACAAAAACAAAAAAGATTTTTTCAAGTTTTTATTAGTTACTTTAATAGAACCGTTAGGCTATCATCAGTATATTACTTGGGCAAGTTTTAGGGGTAATTTTGATTTAATGTTTAAAAAGAAAAGTTGGGGAGAAATGACACGTACAGGATTTAATCCAACAGATGTAAAGAAAAAACAATTCAAACTACCTTCTCTCGAAAGTATAAAACCATCGTCAATGGTTGGATATGCTTTATTTATAATTATTTTTGGATTAACTATTCGGCATGTTGCGTTTAATAATGATTATGTAGAAATAAAAGAAGATATTTTTAACACAACAATATCTAAACAAAAAATAGATAAAAGTTCTATTATTGAAAAACAAAAAATAAGCGAAAATTATAAAGTTGCTAAAATAGAAAAGAAACGTTATTGGCATGTAATTTTTCATGAAATAAAAACTATAAAGAAAGCAAATGAAGAAGCTTATAGATTAAGGGAAAAAGGCTATGAAACAACTGTAATTAAAAATCAAAAAACAGGTCATTTTTTAATCAGTGTAGGGAAAAAAGAGACAAATATAAAAGCAAGTGATTTACTAAATAAAATAGCTGAAGAAGAACAAAAATTTGATTTGTGGCTCTTGCTATATGAAGAATAAATTAGACTCTGTGATTTTTTGCATGAAAAGTTTTAAAACAAACAAATTGAAATACTTATTTGTTGTAGTTTAAAGCCTTATGCTAAGTTGCTTTATATTGTATAGTTAAATTTCTCAGCTTTGGGTTGGAATATTCTATGGGGCCGACCAGAAGGTAATACCAAACCGCTATCAATTTATTGATAATTATATGAGACCGTTGCAAGGCTAAATTTTAAAAATAAAGGGAAAAACACCCAAAATATGGTGCACTCTATATCCAATATTCATTAATAAATCGACTAAATTTTTATGAATTAATATAAAAATCTAAAAAATAATTGAGATTTAATAACTAAACTATTAAATCGTATTTTTGCAATGGTCCCAATATGCAATAATAAAAGTAAAAAAATCTATTTTGCAACATGAATATGATTCTTTATATGCAAATTTATTGAGTTTTTTTTATGAATAAACTATAATTAATCATAATTTTGAATTTATTCAAAATAAAGGTATGAGTTAATTATTTTTTTGCAAATAAAAAAAAGTTAATAATTTTACAATCTAAATTAATAAATACATAAATAACAAAAAAATGAAATACAACCGAGTTTTAATAAAAATTAGTGGAGAAGCATTAGGAGATAATAATGAAAACATAGCTTATAAAAACATTCTTTTTTTTGCAAATGAAATAAAAAAAGTAGTTGATAAAAAAATTAAAGTAGGTATTGTTATAGGTGGTGGTAATATATATAGAGGAAATTTTGTTGAAAAAACGAATATTCAGCAGATTGACGGTGATTATATGGGTATGCTTGCAACAATGATTAATAGTATAGCATTTAAAAAAGTATTGGAAAATATTGGAATAAAAGTTAAAGTGCTATCATCAATAGAAATAAATAAACTTTTCGAATTATGTAATCATGATAAAATGCAAGAATATTTGGACCAGAATTATGTTATTATTTTAGCAGGAGGGACAGGAAATCCATGTTTTACAACAGATACAACAGCAGCACTTCGCGCTATAGAAATGAAAGCAGATGTTTTATTAAAAGCAACCAAAGTTGATGGTATATACGACTCTGACCCGATGAAAAATAAAAATGCAATCAAATATAATCAAATAACTTATCAAGAAGCTATAGAAAAAAATTTAAAAGTTATGGATCTTACAGCTTTTGCTATGTGTATGGAAAATAAAGTTCCAATTATTGTTTGTAATATATTTCAAGAAAATTCCATTCTTAAGATTCTAGAAGGAGAAAGTTTAGGAACTATTGTAGTTTAAAATTTTTATATTGTTGTTTTATGCTATATATTTGCAAAGTAATTATTTTATAAATTTTACAATTATGACTGAAGAAATAAATTTCTGCCTTAAAGCCGCAGAAGAAAGTATGGTTAATGCCATAACTCATTTAGAACATGAATTAACAAAGATTAGAGCAGGACGAGCAAATCCTCAATTAATAGAAAATATTATGATTGATTATTATGGTTCGAATGTTCCAATAACTCAAGTGGCTGGAATTAATGCCCCAGATGCAAGGACTTTAGTTATTCAGCCATGGGAGAAAAAATCACTTCAATTAATAGAAAAAGCAATAATGGTTGCTAATATAGGGATAATGCCGCAAAATGATGGAATTGTTATTAGGTTAAGTATTCCCCCTCTTACGGAAGAACGAAGAAAAGAATATGTAAAAAAAGCAAAACAAGAAACTGAAAATTCAAAAGTAAGTGTTAGAAATGCAAGGAGAGAATGGTTAGAAGAAATAAAAAAACTCACAAAAAAAGGTGTGCCTGAAGACTTAGTTAAGAAAGCTGAGATTGATTTACAAAATATTACAAACAAATACATTGAAAAAGCAGATAAAGTTTTAGCAAGTAAAGAAAAAGATATTATGACAGTATAGGCTCGAAATTGCCAAACAAATAAACATAAAGAATGTATTCTGAAATCTTTAAAACAATATTTGATATAAGGTTTCTTGATGTTGTGGATATTTTATTAGTAGCATTTCTATTTTATGAAATATTTAATATAGTCAAAGGAACTGTTGCGGTTAAGATATTTTTTGGTATCTTACTAATTTATCTATTTTGGCGTTTTGTCAAAGCATTAGAGATGGAATTGCTTAGCATGATACTTGGACAGTTTATTAGTGTTGGGATGATTGCCATGATTATTGTTTTTCAACAAGAGATAAGAAATTTCTTGCTTATAGTTGGGAATTCTAAACTATTTAGTAAAAAATCTCGGATGAGTATATTCAAATGGAAAGAAAAATATTATAATATTCCTGATTTTGATGCTATTGTCAAAGCATGTAATAATATGTCAGAATCAAGCACAGGAGCATTAATAGTTTTAGCAAAAGAAAATGAATTAAAGAACATTATAGAATCAGGTGAAATTATTGATGCAAAAATTAGCAATTCTCTCATAGAAACTATTTTTTATAAAAATAATCCACTTCATGATGGAGCTATGATTATAGTAAAAAATCGGATTATTTCGGCAAGAAGTGTACTGCCTGTTTCTGAAAGAATGGACTTCCCAGATAATCTTGGATTACGTCATCGTTCTGCATTAGGCATTACCGAAGCAACAGATTCTATAGCAATAGTTGTTTCTGAACAAACAGGTAAAATTAGTTTGTTCAAAAATGGAAATATTTTTCAAAATGTTAATGAAAATTCATTAACAAGTATGCTAAAACAAGAGTTTAATATTGAATCCGTATGAGCATAGAACAAAATTACAACTTAATAAAAAGAGATATTCCTCAGAACGTAAAACTTATTGTCGTTTCTAAATACCAATCTGTCCAATCTATTCAATCTTTATATAATATAGGTAATAAATGTTTTGGTGAAAACAGAATACAAGAACTAATAGAAAAAAAAGATAAACTACCACTTGATATTGAATGGCATTTAATAGGACATCTTCAAACGAATAAGGTGAAATACATCGCTCCTTTTGTGTCATATATTCATAGCATTGATAGTTTAAAGCTATTAATAGAAGTAAATAAAGAAGCATTGAAGAATGATAGAATTATTAAATGTTTACTCCAATTTCATATTGCAAAAGAAGATACTAAATTTGGGTTAGACTTAGACGAATCAAAAAAAATTATAAATACAGAAGAATTTAAATCACTAAAAAACATTAATATTGTTGGAGTTATGGGAATGGCTACTTTTACTTCAGACAATAATGTAATTGTTGGAGAATTTAAAGACCTTAAAAATATATTTGATTACTTAAAAACTGATTTTTTTAATGATAAATTAGAATTTAAAGAAATTTCAATGGGAATGTCTTCTGATTATAAAATAGCCATAGAATATGGAGCCACAATGATTAGGGTGGGGTCGGCAATATTTAAATAGCATGTTTTTTTTATAATTTAAAAAAATAAAATAAAAAAATTGCAAAATAAAAAAATAAATTACTATTTTTGCACCTTGATATTGAAAATATACTGTATTCAAAATAATTTTAAACAAAATGGACTTATTAAAACTAGCAGAAAGCAAATTAATAGAAAAAAAGGAATTACCTTTATTTAATTCTGGTGATACAGTGACTGTAAACTATAGAATTAAAGAAGGAGCAAAAGAAAGAATACAACAATTTCAAGGAGTTGTAATTCAAAGAGCAGGGGCAGGTTTAACAAAAACTTTTACCGTAAGAAAAATATCTTCTAATAATATTGGTGTTGAAAGAATTTTTCCAGAAAATTCTCCTTTCATAGAAAGCATGGAAATAAACAAAAGAGGAAGAGTTAGAAGAGCAAGAATATTCTATTTAAGACAATTAAAAGGTAAAAAAGCGAAAATTAAAGAAAAGAAAACTTTTTTTCAATCTAAAAAAGCTTAATATTAATGAAAGCCCTGTAAAAAGGGCTTTTTTTTTATAATAAATATGGAAAACCAACTAAAAAACATTGTTTTAGAAGCATGGAATAACCGAGAAAAATTATTGCAAGAAGATACGAAAATAGCAATAAGAAAATGTATTGAAATGCTTGATAATGGTGATTTGCGTGTAGCAGAATATACAAACGACCAGTGGTTAGTTAATGAATGGCTAAAAATGGCAGTAATATTATATTTTCCAATTCAAAACATGGAGGTTATAGAGCATGGTTATTTCCAATATTATGACAAAATACCTATAAAGAAAAACTTTAAAGAATTAAATGTTAGAGTTGTGCCTCAAGCAATAGCACGATATGGCTCCTTTATTTCAAAAGGCGTTGTTTTAATGCCATCATATATAAACATTGGTTCATACATTGGAAGTAATACAATGGTTGATACATGGGCAACAATAGGTTCTTGTGCTCAAATAGGAGCAAATGTGCATATTAGTGGAGGCGTTGGCATAGGAGGCGTATTAGAGCCCATTCAAGCTATGCCAGTAATAATAGAAGATGGGTGTTTCTTAGGTTCACGCTCAATTGTTGTTGAAGGAGTAATTGTGAAAAAAGAAGCCGTACTAGGAGCAAATGTTGTACTTACTCAATCAACAAAAATAATAGATGTTACAAGTGATACGCCTATAGAATATAAAGGATATATTCCAGAAAGATCTGTAGTTATTCCAGGTTCGTATCCTAAACAATTTAATGCAGGCACATATAATGTTAATTGTGCATTAATTATAGGCAAAAGAAAACAATCTACAGATATAAAAACTTCATTAAACGAAGCTTTAAGAGACTATTCAATTTCTGTATAATGAAAACGATAAAGGTTACTTGTATTTTTATTGCTTTATTGATAATATTTATATCCTGTTCACAAGAAAAAAGACACACAGATAAAGCTATTTTTAAATATAATGAATCCTCGGGTATAACCTCACTAGATCCTGCATTTGCAAAAGATCAATCGAATATATGGGCTTGCAATCATTTGTTTAATAGACTTATTGAGTTAGATGATAGTTTAAACATAAAACCGTCAATAGCATATAGATGGGATATTCTTGATTCTGGGAGAGTCTATAAATTTTATCTAAGGCAAGATGTCTTTTTTCATAAACATATACTATTTGGAAAAGACTCCACACGAAAAGTTATTGCTAAAGACTTTGTGTTTTCATTTAACCGTTTATTAGAAGAAAAGACGGCATCACCTGGAGCTTGGGTATTTTCGATGATAAAATATGATAAAATAAACAAAAAATATGATTTTATTGCAGAAAATGACACAACGTTAATAATAAAACTGAAAGAAACATTTCCTCCTTTCTTAAGTTTGTTATCAATGCACTATTGTTCAGTTGTGCCTTATGAAATAGTACAATATTACCAAAAAGATTTTCGAAACAATCCAATAGGTACAGGTCCTTTTGAATTTAAATTCTGGAAAGAAAACGAAAAATTAATATTACTAAAAAACGAAAAATATTTTGAAAAAATAAATAACATTAGACTACCTTTTATTGATGCAATAAATATAACATTTATAACGGACAAACACACCGCTTTTCTTGAATTTATAAAAGGAAATTTAGATTTTATTTCTGGTATTGATCCAAGCTATAAAGATGAATTATTATCTAAAGATGGCCAACTTAATAAAAAGTATGTAAATAAAATATACTTAACTTCTTCTCCTTACTTAAACACAGAATATCTTGGGATTCTAAGTGATACTAATAATCCTATATTAAAAAACAATCCTCTTAAATTAAAAAAAATACGACAGGCTATAAATTATGGATTTGACAGAGATAAAATGATTAAATATTTACGAAATGGAATAGGAATAGCAGGGATATATGGTTTTGTTCCCATTGGATTATATGGTTCTAATAAGGCTAATATCGTTGGTTATAAATATGATCCAAATAAAGCTAAAGAATTATTACAAGAAGCAGGATATTACAAATTATCTACTCAAGAGAATTTAATCACAATAGCAACAACAAGTTCATACATTGACTTATGCAAATTTATTCAAAGTCAATTAAATGAAATAGGAATGAATGTAAAAATAGAATTAACTCAACCTGCGACTCTTCGAGAGTTAATGTCAAAAACAAAAGTTTCTTTTTTTAGAGGATCATGGATAGCAGATTATCCTGACCCAGAAAATTATTTATCATTATTTTACAGTAAAAACTTTTGCCCTTTTGGTCCAAATTATACTCATTTTAAAAACAATAATTATGATAAACTATATGATATTTCTCGAAAAGAAATAGATTTTGAAAAACGCATCATATTATATAAAGAAATGGATGAAATTATAATTGAAGAAGCTCCAGTTGTGGTACTATATTATGACGAAGTTCTTCGTTTTGTTAATAAAAACATAGAAAATTTAGGTTCTAACCCATTAAATTTACTTAATTTAAAAAGTGTAAGAAAACGCATGTAAAAGGGTTATAAAAACAAATTAAATGATTTTAAAACCCTTAAAATATTAAACCTTTTTATGTTTTATACTAAAAATTAGCTTTTAATGCTAAAATATAATTTCTGCCAGCAGCACTAATTCCTGATGCAAAATAACGATAATGCAAATCAGTAATATTATCAACACCTCCTTGAATACTGATATTTTTAGACAGTTGATAAGATATTTTTAGATTTAGTGTATGCCAAGAAGGCATTCCAACACTTGTAGCATATGTCAAATTATCTTCTCCTGAAGGACTATAGCGAAATAATTTTTTCCAACCATTATATATTACCGAAAATTCTGATTTTAATTTCTTTCGTTCATATTTAATTCCTGTTTTTCCAAATGCAGGAGGAATATGATCTAAAGGGACATCGTCAGACTCTACTTGCCCATAAGTATATGTATAATTACTATAAATAGACACATTCTCATTAAGCTTTGCTAATATGTTTCCTTGCCATCCATATATATAAGCTTCGTTTTTGTTTATGTTTGTTTGCACTTGACATAACGAACCATCATATAAAATAGAATCTTCACCATTAAACAAAGTTGGTCTTTGAACTATAACATCATAATACTTACTATAAAAACCTGTAAATTCAAATTGAATATTTTTTTCGAATATTTTCGATATGCTAATTTCTCCATTATAAACTTTTTCTGATTTTAAGTCTGGGTTTGGAATAATTAACAAATTATCAGAACCTTTTGAATCATTTATTTTTGAGATATCATCAATATTTGGATTTCTATATCCAGATGAACCTAGTATTGATATTTTCCAGTCATAACCAGGGTTAATAACTACACCTAAATTAGCTGTAATAGAATTTTGTTCAGTACTTATTTTGCTATTAAATGGAAATTTCATTAGATTCATCATAAAATCGGTATAATTAGCTTCTAAATTATAGTAATTATAACGAATACCATCTGATAGAATTAAGTATTTATTAATTTCCCAATTGTGACTAATATATGCAGATAACGATTTTACATTATTATCACCATCAGGATAACGTGTTGCAATTGTATTTGTTTGTACTCCTGTTACTATATTTTCATTATAAGCAGTAGATTTTACTTTATTATAAGTTGCTTCAATGCCATATCTTAATTCATGCTTCCCTTTTAGCTCCTTTTTTATATCTGTATTAAATGAAAAAACATCAACAGTTTCTTCATTATGAGCCTTATTAACATTATTAAATTTTCTATTAACACGATCTTCACTAATGTTTTGATAAGCAGTTGTTATAACTAAATTATCCGAAAATAATGTTTTACTATTATTTTCAAAAAACAAAGAAGAAAATAATCTAGTTTGTGGACCATAATACCATTCTGCATATTTTAAAGTGCCTTTTTTACTATCGAAATCTGTTAATCTATCATATCTTGGAATATCAGATGAATTAGAGTATTGTAAATTTAATCCAATAAAAGACTTATTTGTAATTTTAAAATATAGTTTTTGCATTAAATCATATTGTGAATAGCCACTATTTTTTTGCAAATAAGATTTGTCATTTTTCACCATTGAATCCTTGTTGCCAAATCTTTCTGCATAATATAAGCATTGACCAAAATTACCAATAAAAGGATCTCTTACCTGTCCAGATTTTAAATCTCCTAAATCTTTATAAGAAATAGAGCTAAAGGATGCGATGTTATTTAAACCGATGTTAATTGTAGCTCCTCCAGTTTTTTCTTCATTAGAACTTGAATAGCGAGCAAAAGCGGTGGATTTGATATTTGTTTTTTCATCTGTTCCAAATTCTGGTTTCTTTGTATAAAAATGCATTACGCCTCCCAAAGCATCACTTCCATAAATTACAGAGCCTGGACCAAAAACTATTTCAGTACGATCTAAAACATTAGGATCTAATGTTATTACATTTTGTAAATGACCTCCTCTATAAATAGCATTATTCATCCTTACTCCATCAACTACTAAAAGAATCTTATTTGCCTCAAAGCCTCTAAGAGAAGGACTACTCCCTCCCATTTGACTTTGTTGCACGAAAACTTTGCCTGTTTGAAACAACATTTCTCCTGTGGATTGTGGATTATTAAATGATATATCTTTTGCATCAATTATTTCGATTCTTGTTGGCAAATCTCTCTTTTTTTCTGTTTGTTTATTTGCAGAAAACACTACTTCGTTAAGTTTTATTATTTCTTCGGTTAATTCTACTGTGTTATTGTTCTTTTGAATATCATTAAGTGTAGTTTTTAATGTTTTATATACTAAATGACTAAAAATTAAAGTATCATCTGCTTTAAAATTAGACACATCAGCTATTCCTTTATTATTTGAAATAATAATTTTTTGATTAATAATATTTGTTATTTTTACTTCGGAGATAGGTTGCAAGTCTTTATTATCTATGATCTTAATGTAATTTTGAGCATTAGAATTAATTGTTAAATAGAAAAGTATTGAAATTATTAATATTTTATTTTTCATTATATTTGTAATTAATTAGAAATTATTATTTTTTTTGTAATACTGTTCGTTTTCGTTGAGATTTCTATAAAATAAATTCCATCTGGTATTTTGGATGTATTTATTTTTATGTTTTTATCTGCAACTAACTCTTTTGAATAAATATTATTACTCATAATATTTTTTAAGCTAATTTTCAAATTTTCTATTTGTGTACTTAGTCGTATATTTAATAATCCATTTGAAACTGGATTCGGATATATTGAAACATAATCTTCTAATTGGTTTTGTGTTTCAACAGAAAGAATGTATCCAGAAGAATTTATTATTTCATTTCTTCTTAACTTTATAGCAGAACGCATTCTTGCTGCTTGACCATGAGTAAACATCAGTTTCATTTCATCATCAACGTAGTCCATGTGGTTCATGAACATATCTGACACATTATCGCAACTTTGATGAGGAAATTCAGGAACGCCAAAGTTCATTGTTTCTTGATTTGGAGTATCTTCAACATTGTCGCCTCTTGCACACTTATCTCCTAAATCTTGATCATCTCCCCAAATATGATATAAGTTTAACCAATGACCTATTTCATGAGTTAATGTTCGTCCTTTAGCATCTCCATAAACTCCAACTTCAAATGGCTGTATAACTATGCCATCATAAGCAGGATTTCCACCTGGAAATTGCGAATAAGCCAATGTAAAACCGTCTTCTGTGTTGCCTAATTCAAAACTACAAACCCATACATTTAAATAATATTTTGAATCCCAAGCATCAGCACCTCCATTATACGCAAACTTAACAGTATTTACGGGAGCATACCATTTTTCTGCGTTTGATTTTACTCTTTCAATACCTGTTGTATAATTACCAAAGGGGTCTTGGTTAGCTAGTCTAAATTCTATTTTTGTGTCAGCAGCATATTGTTTAAAAATATCTGGAATTTTTGCTGTATCTTTACTTCTCAATCTAAAGTCCTCATTAAGAACTTCGATTTGTTTTTTTATTCTTGAATCTGGAATATTATCACTTGCTGAATTATAAATGACATGAAAAACTACAGGGATAATATAAACTTGTTCGTCTGCTTTATTTAATGATTGTTTTTTTATGTATTCTTGTGTTTCCGCCTCAAGAATATTTATATTATCTTTAAATTTTGGATATTCAATAAACTGCTCTTGCATATATTGCATTGTACCACAGACTTTATGAATATTATTATTATTTTGTGCAAAACTTGTAATGACAAAAAAATTAATTAATATCAATACTAAATATCTAAATATTTTCATTGTGAAATAATTTGTAAAATTAATAAACTATAAAATTATATACAATCTGACTTTATTATTTACAAGTATCAGATTATTAAAATAACTAAACCATATTATGGTTTTATTTAAAAATTTTAAAGAATTGGAGGTTTAAGTGGGGTTGAAATAAATGAGTTTAAAACAACATTGTCAAAATAAAAGTAACTAATTGATTTGCATGCTAAAGTAATATCTAATTTAAAAAAATCTTCAAACCATAACAAAGCTCCATTTGTTAAAGAAAACATTAATGAACTATTTGATGCAAAATTTGATGTAGAATCAATAAAATTATTGATAATTTCCTTTAAAATACTTTCTTTATCTTTTTCTATATTGCTTACACATAAATAATAAGTAATGTTATTTATTGAATAAGTGTTGAGGACATGATAATTGTTTGTTATATATTTTAAGCCTGATACAGTATTTAAATGAATATTTTTATAAAAAGACATATTAAAAGTCTTGAACACTTTAATGTCTAACTTTGAAACATCATTATTGACTATATGATTACTACTTTTGATGTAATAATAAAAATAAATAGGTTTACAAATAAACGTATTAAAAATAATAGCAAGTAAAAATATTAATAAATAAAATTTAGTATATTTTTGAAGTAAGAACATGCCATTGATTAAAGATTAAATTGAGGGTGAAAGATGGGATTCGAACCCACGACCTACGGAACCACAATCCGCCGCTCTAACCAACTGAGCTACAATCACCGTATTAATTTCAGATTGCAAAGATAAATATCTTTTTTAGAAAAAATAATCTTTTTTTTAAAATATTTGCGAATCCAAAAATAATTTATATTTTTGTGTTACCTAATTTATTTTTTAATAATAATTTATGATAGTTAAATTAATCGTTTTTCCTTATTAAACAAAAGAAAAAAAGATTAATTTGTTAAGCTTATTTCATTATAATTTTAAACTTTTTAATGATGAAAAAAATATTTTTTACGTTTTTAATGGTTCTTACCTCAAACTTAATTTATTCACAATTACCAAATGATTATAGAACTAAATATACTGATTTTAATGCTTATGATTGGTCAGATCCAGATTCTTGGCAAATATGGAATGGTTCGACATGGGTAAATGCAGCGGTTTCACCATCTGCTTCAAACAATATAACAATAAGAACAAATTCCTATATATTATTTGATGACTTTGTTGCAGAATGTAAGGATTTAACACTTCAAACTAATTCTGAATTAGCTTTTCATTCAATGTTTGGAGGAATGCAAGAGTTTTGGGTTGATGGAAATGTTGTTATTAATAATGGAAGCTATTTATCTACAGAAAGTGATGGATGGACAGACGCTCCAGGAAACTTTATATACATAGCTGGTAATGTTATCAATAATGGAAATATAAATCTTTATTATGAAGATTTATTTTCTGGAACATCTATTTATGCTGATTTAGCAATTTATGGTTCAAATACTTCTTTTACAACATCTATTGGAAGTACTACTGATTTATATTCTTTGTTTGTTCTAAAAAATACAATGAATGATACTCTTAACTTTATTTATAATGGAGGAGTATTAAATTGTCAAAACTATGAAGACTTAGGCTTTTTATATTCTTACGAATTTAATAATCCAATGGGAACATTTATGCTTTCAGGAAATGGAACTTTAAACTACCCTCTTTTTACTTTTGGTGGAGCAGAATATGGTATAGGTGAAAATTTTAGGCTTGTTCTTAATAATAAAAACTTCTCTATTGCTCCTAACTACTTATTATATGACAGTGAAGAACCTTTTAAAATAAAAGGAGAATTAATTGTTAAAAGTATAGATACTATAGATTTAGTAGATATTTATACTTATTATCCAAATGATGTTGTTGTATACAATGGAGCCAAAATTAATATAGAATCAGGTGTCATGAATATTTATGGAGGTATTTATGATGTGCTAGGAGGAAGTGAAAAAGCTAATTTTTCGCAATCTGGTGGTCAACTTTTTGTTGGGTGTTGGGGAAGCTTAAATCCAGCAAAAGGTGCCTTTGATTTTTCTCAAAATGTTGATTTTACAATGTCAGGAGGATATATTTATCTTAATAATGAAAATACATCAAACCCTGATTATAATGTACAATCAACTAATTTTAACTATACAGGAGGATATTTACAAGCTGGTTGTACTGAAAGCTACTCTGCAATTAATTGGGCAATAAAAGGAAAAACTCCAGGACTAAAAACATATATAAGTAGTGACATGACTAGCATTCATAACATTATTCTTAACGGAGATGTTGAATGTTATGGTAATTTAGATATTGTAGCAACTCCTATTGTAAAATCTACCATTCAACTTTCAGAAATGACATCTGGATACACACTAAATTTTAAGGGAGATACTATTAATGCAAAAGGTTATATTTTGGGATATGAAAAAGGATCAAAACTTTCTTTTACAGGCACAAATAAACAAATATTTAATCTAAGTGGGGATTTATCTGAAGTAGGTATTAGTTTAGATACTTTAGAAATAAATAATACTAATAATGTGTATTTAGATGATGATATTGATGGAAATTATTTTTTCGTTAATTCTGCTACTAAATTTACAAATGGGCAATTAGTTACAGGTACCCAATTTATTGTACTAGATAGCGCATGTAAGTCAATAAGAACTAATGGATATTTAAATGGGTCCATTGCAAAATTTTTTCCTCCAAAATCTGGTATTCAAAACTTCACTTTTCATATAGGTACTGATAATGGATATTCCCCAGCTACTTATGATTTTAACACTATTACATCTGCGTATGATTATGTATTTGGAACTGTTTACGAAGATTATCATCCTAATCCTCCTCATGATTCTTTAAAACAAATAAAAAGATACTGGGAATTTGAAACTAATGCTTTAACTTTTAGTTCTTATGATTTAACTTTGAATTATAGAAACGAAGACTTTGTTTTATTTGATTACAAAGATTTTGAACAAGGAATGTATTGGGGAAAATTTGATGGTTTGTGGACTTTTCCAAGTGTTACTAAAGATACTTTAAATAACAAAGTTACGTATAAAACTTTAATCAATATATCTGCATTTACAGGATTTGTTAGTACTCCTCGAATTACTAAAGATCCTATAAATGACACAACATGCAGTTTTGGAAATGCTATGTTTTCTGTATCAGCAACAGGGTCTGCTCCTCTTTCTTTTCAGTGGATAGTTAATAAAAATGATGGGAATGGTTATGTTACAATAAACGATGGAGGTACATATCCAATATATGCTGGGGCTAAAAATGACACTTTGTTTATATCTAATGCCGTGTTTTCAATGAATAATTATAAATATGAGTGCATAGCAAGTGGTGCTGTTCAACCAAATGATACTTCTAACTTTGCAATATTAAAAATTGATTCTGTTTCTGTTAATGCAGGAAGTGATCAAACAATCTGCACTGGAGGAGCTACATTAACAGCAACAGGAGCTACAAGTTATTCATGGAGTAATGGCTCTACTATAAACCCAACAACAGTTTCTCCACTTTCTACAACAACTTACATTGTAACAGGAACAAGTGGAGCCTGTACAGACCAAGACAGCATTGTTGTTTATGTTGAATTAGCTGTAGTTCCTTCTGTTGCAGTAGTAGCCAGTGCAACAACGATATGTTCAACAGATAGTGTAACAT
>MEOD01000016.1 GCA_001768555.1 Bacteroidetes bacterium GWF2_29_10 | reverse complement strand
GGCAAAAAATTGTTTAACGCTACGCATTAGAAATTAACACCCAAAATTAGTCATTTTTTTTTAATGCGGAATCTGGGTTAAAATAAAGTTGTTCATAATAAATGTATTAAAGCAAATTTTTACATTTATAATTTATCGAAGAGGGAGTTTTGTATTGTTGGAGGAATTTTACCAACATGTTTGTATGCTAATTCAGTAGCTTCACGTCCCCGAGGAGTTCTTTGCAAATACCCTTCTTGTATAAGGAAAGGTTCGTAAACTTCCTCTATAGTTCCTGCATCTTCACTTACGGCAGTAGCAATAGTAGTTAGACCAACAGGTCCTCCTTTAAATTTTTCGATTATAGTAATTAATATTCTATTATCCATTTCGTCTAATCCGTTTTCGTCAACGTTTAGATTATTTAGAGCATATTTAGAAATACTAATGTCAATTTTTCCAGATCCTTCAATTTGAGCAAAGTCTCGCACACGTCTGAGTAGTGCATTTGCAATACGAGGAGTTCCTCTACTACGTCGAGCAATTTCGTAAGCAGCGTTTTTGTCAATTTTAATATTAATAATATTAGATGATCGTTCAACGATATGAGATAGTAAGTCAGCAGTGTAATAATTAAGTCTGGATGTTATTCCAAATCTATCTCTTAGAGGTGCTGTAAGCAATCCCGATCGTGTTGTCGCTCCAATAAGAGTAAATGGTTTTAACTTTATTTGTATTGTTCTGGCATTAGGTCCAGATTCAATCATTATATCAATTTTAAAGTCCTCCATTGCAGAATATAAATATTCTTCAACGATAGGACTTAATCTGTGTATTTCATCAATAAAAAGGACGTCTCTTTCTTCTAGGTTAGTAAGAATGCCAGCAAGGTCAGCAGGCTTATCAATAACAGGTCCAGATGTGACTTTTATACCAACTCCTAGTTCATTAGCAATAATATATGAAAGAGTAGTTTTTCCTAATCCTGGAGGTCCACTAATCAACACATGGTCTAATGATTCATCTCTATTTCGTGCAGCTTTGACAAAAACACGTAGATTTTTAACAATACTTTCTTGCCCTTCAAAGTCATCAAATGTTAGAGGTCTTAAAGCTCTTTCAAATTCCTTTTCGGGAGAGTTCAGTTTACCAAATACTGTGTTTTCGTCATCCTGCATGATATATTAATCTACAAATTTCATTTCATTAATAATGTTTGTTGCTCCTGCGAATTTATCAATAACAAACATAACATATCTGATATCCACACAAATAGTTCTTTGTAATTGTTTTTCGAAAGCGATATCTCCACTCATAGCTTCCCAGTTTCCATCAAAAGCTATTCCTATAAGGTTTCCTTCTCCATTTAGGACAGGACTTCCAGAGTTTCCTCCAGTTATATCGTTATCAGAGATAAAGCATACATTTAATACTCCATCTTTACCATATCGTCCAAAATCTTTCTTTAGTATTAATTCTTTTAGCTTAGGAGCAACTTCAAACTCATAATTACTAGAATCTTCTTTTTCAAGAATTCCATTAGTAGTGGTAAAATAGTTATAATGTACTGCATCAGCAGGATAATAATCACCTATAGAACCATATGTTATACGCATAGTAGAATTAGCATCAGGAGCAAATTTTTTGTTTGGTTGCATAATTCTAAGACCTTCTACATATATTCTATTAGCAGAATCTAATTTTACCTGAGCATTTGAGAGTTCTGCAGATATTTCTCTATAATTTGAAACAACAGACATCATAATTTGAAATGCAGGATCTATGTTTAATACTTTTAATTCTGGTTTGTCAAGAAATTTAGAGTATTTTGAATGAGAAGCAAAAACAGAAGTGTTAAATACATAATCTGTAAATTTGTTAAAATCTCCTTTAAATTTCTTTTCGAGCATATCTACAAAGAATGAAGGGAGTTGTTCTTTTGGTAAATCATTGTAATACATTTGCATTAAACTTTGGAATACTTTTTTATCTGTACTAATGTTATAATTTGCAAAATAATTATCTCCAGAAATTCTTAGTTTTTTTACTAATGTTTCAATTTCTTGAGCATTTGATTTTCTGTATTCTGATTCAAATAGTTTTACTTTTGCACTTTTGTCACCAGTAACAGTGTCTTTATAAGCTTTAACAATAGTTTTTATGTTTTTTTGAATATTTAATGCATTATATAAACGATTTGCGTTAAAAGAAAAGTAAACAATTTCAGGACCTTGTAGAGCTACTTCTTCAAGGTATTTCATTGGTAGGTTAAATTTATTTAGAATGTCATAAGCATTAGATATTTCATTCATTACATTTCCGTATTTTTCTTTTCTAGTATTATCAGCATTAGCCCAACTTTGGAAATCATTTTCTTGTTTTTGTTTTTCTTCAATTACTTTTAATTTTACAAGCCCTTTATTTTGTCCTATTGCATATTTCCAATAGTTTGAACTTTTAGATTGTTTTGAAGCATATTGAATTCTAACGGTGTCATTAGAAAGCATGTCTTCTTTTAATATATCCAATTTTTTGCCTCTAATTTTAATAACAGCAGGATTGTTTTGTTCTAAAGTTTGCTTAACACCATGAGAAGTCATAAATCGGTCAGTGCTACCAGGGTATCCCATAATCATACTATAATCATCTTTTTTTACACCTTTAAGAGAAATAGGAAGGAAATGTTTAGGAGTGTAAGGGACGTTATCTTTGGAATATGGAGCAGGCTTGTTGTCTTTAGAAGAATATATACGGAATATACAAAAATCTCCAGTATGACGAGGCCACATCCAGTTGTCAGTATCAAATCCAAATTTTCCAATAGATGAAGGAGGCACGCCAACTAGTCGTATATCTTTAAATGTTTCGTAAACAAAAAGATAAAATTCATTACCATTAAAGAAACTTTTTACAGCAACATCATATTTATCACCATCAGATGCTTCTTTTTCTAATTTTTCTGTTACCTCATTAATTTTTTGATATCTTTCAACTTCGTTCATTGTTGGATTAAGTTCTGATAATATTTTTTGAGTAACATCTTCCATTTTTACAAGAAATGAAGCAGAAAGACCTTCGCAAGGCAATTCTGATTCTTTATTTTTCGACCAAAAGCCATCTTTCAAATAATCATCTTTTACTGAACTCAATTTTTGAACTGCATCATATCCACAATGGTGATTAGTAAACATTAATCCTTCGTTAGAAACTACTTCTGCCGTACAGAAAAATCCTAAAGAAACAATTGCATCCTTTAAGCTTGAATTGTTAATATCGTATAATTCTTTTGCAGTTAATTTAAGCCCTTTAGCTTGCATATCGGTGTAGTTAAGTCTTTCAACAAACATAGGCAACCACATTCCTTCGTCAGGTGTTGGTGCATTTGTCTTTGCATTTAAGTTGCAATAAGACGAAAACAGGATAATTGTTATTAACTTTAAAAATAAGGAATTAAAGTTTTTATTAATAGAAGTAAATGTTTTATTTACTTTTAAATTTAATTTGTTTGATTCTGAAGATGAAATTTTCATAAAAATTAAAGTTATTATTAAAAATGCAAAATTATAAAATTATATTAAATATTACGTTGATTTTGGAATTATCATATATTAAACACTTTTCTCTAAATAAAAAATACTATATCTAAATTCTTTTAGGAAATAAACTCCAAATAAAAAATGTTATTCCAAAAAACCAAATACCTATACGCATATTTAAACTTATTAAGTTATTTAGGCTTATTATTGAAAAAACAAATCCTAAATAAATTGAAGAACTTACTATAGGGTTTGAAAAATCTGGATTAATCTTATTTTGTTTAGTTAAAAGTGATGCTACAGCAAAAATAATAGAGGTAATTAAAAATAGAGTTCCATAAACAGTTTTATTATCAAAAAAGATCATTGCTATTGCAACAATAAAAAAAAGAATTGCAACAATTAAACATAAAGTAATAAAAATTGTTTTAAATTTTTTATTGTTTTCCATTATAATTTATTTTTTTAATTTAATTAACAAATAATTTGTTAACAACTATTGGCTTATAACCAATTATATGCTGAATAATGTAAAAGTATTCTCCTGAAGGAAGTTGACTTATTGATAAATTCTCATCAACAGAGATAATTTTTCTCATAAACAATGAAGTATCTTTACAAGAAAACACGGAAACGGTTAAATATTCAATGGATAAATAATTGTTTGCATTTATTACTATTTCTTTTAATTTTAATGGTCCTTGTTTATTTGCATGTAGCTTATTAAAAGGAACAAATAAAAAAAATATAACTAAAAGAAATAAAAAATTGTTAAAAATCTTTTTGTTATTGACTGTTACAAATAAAGTTTTCATTGTTTTTAATGATTAATTACTTGGAATAAATAAATTCTAAAAGCAAAAATACTACTACAAAAATATCATTACAAAAGGAATATACTAATTGGGAATATTTGTCGTCATGTTACTTTAATGATAAATGCGCTAGTTTATAGATAAAAAAAAAGAGTTTGAATGTGTGATTGTTTATTTAATATAGTAATCTTTATAAAGATGCAAACATTTAATTATCTTTACAAAAAAATATTTAATGCTTCTTTTTGAATATAAAAATAAGTTTCACCGAATTTTTATTCATGTCATTTTTTGGCTAGCATATTTGTTTTTTTTTGCTATATTATCAGCTATAACATCAAAATTTAATTTTTTCTCAATCTTGCTTCAGGGTTTTTATTCATTACCTATTGATATTGTTGCCACATATTTTACAATTTATTTTTTGCTACCCAAATATTTAATAAAGAAGAAATACATCCCTTTTGCTTTATTTTCATTGTTTGTAGGATTTATTACAATAGTATTAAACCAAATACTTCAGGTTTATGTCTTTTTGCCTATATATTATCCTCAATTAATAGGAAAAATTAAGTTCTTTTCTTTACAATTTGATTTGTTTTCATATTTGGTTTCGTCCTATTCTGTTGTAATATTTGCTGTTGGTGTAAAATTTATAAAATTTTGGGTTGAAGTTACAAAGGCAAAAGCTCAATTAGAGAATCAAAATCTAAAGAGTGAATTAAGTCTTTTAAAGTCTCAATTAAATCCTCATTTTTTATTTAATGTTCTTAATAATATAGACACATTAATACATACAAATCCAGAAAGAGCTTCAAAAAGTATTATTAAATTATCTGATATTTTGCGATATGTAACTTACGAAATAAGTAATGACTATGTTTGTATTTCAAAAGAAGTAGATTATTTAAATAGTTATATACAGCTTAGTGCGTTGAGATTTGGGGAGAAATATATTTCATTTGATTGTAGTATAAAAAACACGGAAAGGCTTATAGCCCCAATGCTTTTTATCCCTTTAGTTGAAAATGCGATAAAACATGGTAATAAAAAAACGGATAATAGTATTAAGATATCATTAAAAGTGGATACGAATATTGAGTTTAATGTCACTAATTATATTCCTGGAATAAATTCTTATAAAGATAAAGTAGGAGGTATTGGAATACAAAATCTAAAACGAAGATTAGAGCTAATTTATCCTGGCGCATATAAATATGACATTATAAATACTGATGACGAAAAATATACAGCAAAATTATGGATAAAATAAAAATGTCATGTGTAGCTATTGATGACGAACAACTTGCATTAGATAAAATTGAAATGTTTATAGCTAAAGTCCCTTTTTTGGAATTAAAGGCTTCATTCACAAACCCATTACAGGCTTTAGATTTCTTAAAAAGCAATGATGTTGATATTCTTTTTTTGGATATTCAAATGGATGATATATCTGGGATACAGTTGCTTAAGATATTGCAAAAACGCCCTCAGGTAATTCTAACAACAGCTTATCAAGAATATGCTGTAGAAAGTTATGAGATTGGCGTTACAGATTATTTAATGAAACCTATTTCTTTTGATAGATTTCTTAAATCAGTAAGTAAAGCCGCCGATAATGCAAATAATATAGCTCCACACCTAGAGACTCATATTATTGAACCAAATAAACACAAGCCTGATTTTATTTTTGTAAAAACAGAATATCGTATGCAGAAAGTGTTTATCAAAGATATTCTTTACATTGAAGGGATGAAAGACTATCTAAGATTTATTACAACAGCAGGAAATATAATGACTCTACAAAATTTTAAAAATGCTATGGCAGCACTACCTGAAGATAATTTTTGCAGAGTTCATCGTTCTTTTATTGTTGCTTTAGATAAAATCAATTGTATAGAAAAAGATAGAATTGTTATTGGAGAGAAAAGAATCCCTATTGGAGATACTTATCGTGAAGAATTTCATTCCATTCTAAACAAATTAGGAATTTAAAATACCTATTGTCTAGGACACTCTTAAACAAATAGAGGGACCGTTTTAATAATTTCGTTATTAAAACGTACTTTTTGCAATGGTCTCATTATATGAATATCTTAAGTCTACCAATAGCTAAAACTATTTTGTATATTTTTTTAAGACTAACTTTGTTTTACCATTTTTTGGTTTTTGGAAGGTGGCGGGCATTTCTGTTGTCGGTTGGCATATTGCCTCTTTGTAGCTTTTTGAATATATGTAACGCGGATTAGTGTGGATTAAGATGGGGAAAATTGGCAATGGATAGTTGATAATGGACAATTTGTTTATGCCTGATTTTGTATGACCGTTTTTTGCCTCAAATGTAAAAAAGCAATTGCCAGAATACATTTT
>MEOD01000015.1 GCA_001768555.1 Bacteroidetes bacterium GWF2_29_10 | reverse complement strand
ACCTGAGCCTACCGAAACAACTACACCTATACAACCTATAGCACCTGAAAATACTGGTTCTAATACAAATACTGTGCCTCATCCCACTGAAACAACAGCAGCGGAAGAATAACAAGTTGAAAAAGTAGCAATTCTGTATACAGAATTGCTACTTTTTAGGTAGCACCTACTATTTTTAGTTTATATACCGTTCTAAATCATCTATCAATGTATTCTGCAGATCATACCAGAATGTTTCTCCATGGCTTAAGTTGGAATATGTATCTACATTTGATGGATAACCCATTAAATTCTTTCCTGTCGGTTTTTTATTTCCATAGCTTGTGCTATCTATTCCATCTCCCTTTCCCCAAGTATCTTCCTGTAGTGTATAATTTAATTGTGTATTCT
The DNA here is from genome assembly GCA_001768555.1 of Bacteroidetes bacterium GWF2_29_10. Classification (GTDB taxonomy): domain Bacteria; phylum Bacteroidota; class Bacteroidia; order Bacteroidales; family GWE2-29-8; genus GWE2-29-8. Next base: position 6,404 of record MEOD01000015.1, on the reverse strand, counting down.
CATTAATTAGTGGTGTTTTATATGCATCTATTTGAAATAGTACAAGCAAATCTGGACTTAATCTAGTATCTATAAAATTATTCGCTTGACTTCCTATAGATACATCAAGTGTAGCAGCTGCATTTTTATCTACTCTTACAAATTTTGCATCCGGTCTTATATAATAATCATATATCCACATATATTCTTCTTTTATAGGATCAATAACTGTAAGCACTCCTACCTCAGTACTATCATTTGTTGTTCTTGTCAATGTCTTCGTCCAAACTGTTTTTACATACTTGCTTGCATATTTATCTTGTGGCAAGTACATGTTTACCTCTTTATATCCATCTGGTGTATTTACAAAAAGCCTATCACTTATTACTATCTTATCACCATTTGAAGATCCATACCCTGCACTATATAATTCAAAATTAGCTCTATATCCTAGTTTAATTTTGCTTGGTATTTGATTATTGTATGCTGGCATTTCTCTTACTGGTATATACTTATCTCCTTCTAAGGTTGCTTTCCATTTTTGGTCTGCTATGTCTGTTATTCTAAAACCATCTGGATGTTCTTTTGTTACAATCTTATTTATAAAGATTGGTATTGCATTATATCTCGAATCAGTTGGTCTTCGTATATTAAAATTACTTATTGGAGTACCACCTGTTCCTGTTATAAGGGTTACATTTCCAGCCCTATCTGTTATCCTGAAATGTAGATAATATAATCCACTTTTCATATCCTTCCAAATATCTGTGGTATCTAACATGACATCCTTCTTAAATTGATTATTTCCTTCTGTAAAATTAACTGCAGTCCCCTCTACACCTATATTTATATATTTATTATTTAAATCAAGTGGAATAGACTGCCAACCGTTTTCTCCTTGATCTGATCCATCATTTGTTTTATCTACATTGGTTTTTATTATTGCATACTCTACTTTAGCTAAACCCGATATGTTATCCCATGTGTCTATATGAACCTTATTATCTCTATCTGCTGTAAATTCTAACCTGTTCTTTTCGCTCGCAAAATACGCTCGTCCATTAAACTCCAAATCTAAACTTGGTCTTGTTCCATCATATTTATATGGACCTTTTTCTATAGTAGTTACTACTCCTGTACTATCTGCACATAAATTATTTCCTACTGGATCGATTACATTATCTATGTATAGATAATACTCTCCATCCATATTAATATTTATAGTTGTATCAATCTTTTTAACCTCATCATCCCTACTTACATTTCCCTGTCCTTCTCTACTCATATCTATTGATTTTATTACTTGATTCTTACCTTCATATTCATCAGTCGTTGTATCTCTCTCTTTCTTAGTTCCTTTAGTAGTATCATAAAAATCTTCATTTTTTAGTCTAAAGTCTATTTTATTTAATCCAGAATCCTTATCCTTAAATGTTATACCTATGACAGGCGGAGTATTATACCATACATCTGATCCTTCTCCTGCTGCATATGTTATCGTAGGCTTCAAATTATCAAGTAAATATATATTTGTTTGATAATTCATATTAGTGGCAAAATCTTGTACATCTAATTGTGACATGTGTTCTCCTGTATCTGTTGATGTTACCGATAGCGTTTCTGGTCCTAATACTTGTGACGTTCCATAATGATCATTATTAGCTGATATAGATGCACCTGAACTAGTATTTAACTCAAAGTTTTCATCAAACACTCTTGTGTCATCAACTAATTTTTCATCCCATATACCTGATTCATCAGTTAATTTATCTGTCACATTATACATTGATGTATTTTTATCAGAGACTTCTCCTGTTATTGTAATCTTTTCATATCCAGGTCCTCCATACCATTTATTTTGACTTATTTGTAGTATTTTACCCGAATTTGATTCATTACCAATATCTGCATATATATTTGTTGTGGGTACAGTATAATCCTCATTATATAGCCCTTGTTTTTGTTCCCATTGGTCAAGTTCTCCAGTCCATAGCGGCTCATTTGGGTGTGGGCATCCTGATTCAAAATAAGTATTAGCATCTGTATCACTAGCCCATTCTCCACTTAAACCACTTTCATTTTCAAGTAATTGTGGTGCATCCGGAACCTTTTTCTCTACCCACCAGGCAGTACCACCCCAACTGCCTGGTTTTGCACTTAGTTTTATTTGCTTACCTTCATTTAACTCAACATTATCATTATGTTTTATATCTCCACTGCTTCTCAATGCATTTCCTGCAACTGTTATATTATCTAACTGCCAATATCCAGCATATGTACAATTTACATCTACTGTACTAGATTTATCATCATAAACAATTTTTGTTGACGTATTTCCATCTTCATCAGTTTCCGTTTCTGTATGCGATGCTTTCCAACTCCATTTATAGGATAGTGTTGCACTTCCTTTATATGAGCCCTTCTCTAAGCCATCTTTTTCTGGATTTGCTGTTATAGTTGAATATGGATTTTTTTCATTATTAGGCATCGGGTCTCTTCTGTATGGTTCACATTTTTCTTCATAGTACCCTTTTACTTCATTTTTGTTTGTCCATCCGTCTCTATCATTATTTTCATTCACACCATCACTATTTAAGTCATAAGAGTTTGGGGGCGCAAATAATATTTTGCAATCTGTATTTGTAGGTGGCACTGCTTTTTTCCACCAAAAATATATTAAATTAGAGCTTTTAGATGTATCTACCGTTACAGTAGTGACGCCATTAACTATACTATTTGGTGAAGTATATACAGAATATCCAACATAGCTGTATTTTGTAGTATCTGGCGGATTATAGGATATATCTGTGTTTGTAATATTTAAATCTTCGTTTAAAGTATAATTTACATCCTTTGTACCTAATAGTTCTTTAGAATCTACATCTTCATGTATTATTCTTAGGGTAGGCTTACCATTAATCTCTATGTCGCTTTTCCAATAAAAATCTAACCAGTAATTTTTATTCGGATCATCTACTGCAAAACTTACCGTTACTGTTTTATTTACATCAGTTGGTTGCTCATATTTCGTCATGGCAGTAGATAACGGTCTTTCATTAGTTTTAGTTTTAATTTCAGCATAACCTGTATTTTGGTATCCTAATAATGCAGACGTATAACCATAATCTGTACCATTATAAGGTATCTGTACAGTATAAGGCATTGTAGTTACCTCTTTAGTAACCGTGCCAAATATTACACCATTCTCATCTAAATGTCTTACATTTATTGTGGCAGTGTTATTACTATTAGAGGTATCCCATATAAAGCATAACCATGCTGTAGTGAAATTATTAGGTATTTTATCAGTTATTGATGTAGCGGTTTTTAATTCTACATTTTTAAAATCATCTCTTAACGCAGTATCCTCATAATATATTTCAGTACCATCATTATATATTACCTTATATCCTAAATATGTATATTTATCTGTTGGGGGGGCATTAGTCTTTTCATTTGTATTTGTTTGTGCAAAATTCCCTACACTGTCTAATTGTACATTTATCTTCTTTCTCCCAACTCCACTATCATCAAGTAAAACATTACCAGCGTTATCTACATGATATACATTTAGTTTTTTTGTAATATCAGGGAAAAAATCTATAGAGCATTGTGACTTTCCTGTCCTACAAAATCCATCCGTAGAACTTTCCCATCCTGCACGTACTTCGGTTTTCGGTAAATTATCTACTTGGTCATTCTCATTCAACCCTACCTTGTAACTAGTCATTTCTCTTATCTTATCTAAAGAATATTTTTGTCTTACTTCTCCATAATTTGTTGTTGCTCCTTCATAGAATTTTTTATAATCCTCTGACATTGAGCCTTCGCCTAAACCTACTCTATATATATTGTCATATGTGCCACCATTATATGTTATTAAAGTTCTCGTAAATCCTATTGAATTAAAGCCTACATTTACATCTACACCATCTTTATCTTTGATTGTCTTTTTTATTTCTTCTGTTGTAAATGTCCATTCGTCTAGATGCTGACTAAAGTCATATTCCATATATGCATCAAACCCTATATTCATAGACTTTAATATATAGTTTTCGGCTCCATTTGATGAGTCTGGTCTAAACAAAAGTTCCAATTTTACCGAGCTAATACCAGCATCTCTTGTTGAGGAAGATGCACCTCCTGAATCTCCTGGTCCTATTACCACTTGAACTGCATTTGATACTTGTGACATAGTTAACAATAACATATTTATTATTAACATCATTATCATTATTTTACTTATTATACTTTTCATTGTTTCACTCTCCTTTCTTTTATTCTGCATTTATTTCAATTCCATGTATTGGTTTATTACTAGTATTTTTGCTCCGTTACTTACTACTTCTACTTCTATATCTACCTCTTTTTCTATAGTCCCTGTATCATAGGTTAATATCCCTCTTACCATTATTGTTCCTGTGTCTGATACGTATACGAGGTCTTCATTTGTTACAAGTTTTGCTTCACTTGTTGCTTTGTTATCTATAAACTTTTGTATTAGTTTGTTTTTATATTCTTCTGCTGTGTATTGCGTGCCTTCGTCTAGTATATCACCATTACCCATTGTACTATCATAATGAAGCTTCCATTCGTTCGGGTCTTCTAATAGTTTTTCATAATCTATTCCATATTCTACATACTCAAGGTATTCTTTTGCAATTTTTATTGAATAATCTACTCTTTCTTCTCCTATTGCTGTCTTTACTTGTCCAAAGCTTACAGTTCTACCCGTATATCCTGTTTTTGATGCATTTTTACTTAGTGGATATCCTTGCAGCCTTTTTATATCTTCTTGGCTTATGATTTCTTTTACTGCTACCCTTTTACTTGCATCTATCATTCTAATCATTATTACACTAGCTTCTGCTCTTGTTAGGCTATTACCTGCTTTAAATTCTCCGTCTTCGTAGCCCCCTATTATGCCTTTTGAGTAAACTTTTAATATATAATCTTTATAGAAGTCTTTTATATTATCATAATCTTTTATTAAAGCTTTGTAGTCTTTTATGTTTTCAGCATAGCTCTCTTGTAGTGCTCTTGTTACTATTACTGCCATATCAGCTCTAATAATCGGACTTTCATATTCTCCTATATTTATTTCTTTTGGAGAAAGTATTCCTATTTGCATTGCTTTTTTTATATAAGTATTTGCCCAATAACCATTACTGTTTTGTATATCCCTATATCCTAATGAAATTATTATCATCTTTACAAACTGAGCTTTTGTAACTGTAATATTAGGCTTAAACGTACCATCTGTGTATCCATTTACTATACCTTTTTGCACCAACTGATCAACATTTGATTTATACCAAGCTGTTTCAGATACATCAGTAAACTTTAGTGAACTCGCTTCTATATTATTAACTCCTATGCAACAAACTAGTGTTAGTATAAGTATAATACTCCTTACTATATATACATCCTTTTTCATTTAGTTTTACCCCCTCTTCTATTATGGTCTTACTTCTTTAATTTGCGTTTCATCCCCATTTACTTTCATTTCATACCCCTTTGCATCTGAAGATCCTAGCTTGATATAATATGTTTTATTATAATCGTTCTTATAATCATTAGGATTTAATCTACTATTATGTCACTAATTAAGTCTTTAGTAGCCCATATAGAATCCATAGTCCCTACGCCGTATTTAGTATAATGTGCATTTTCTATAATTTTAGGTAATGTTATCTTTGATATTATTCGTTCATATCCTTTATCATCTAACCTTTTAAATAATAATATCGGTTTAGTCGATCCTATATCTGTAACCAATACATTAGCAACTGTATACCACCCAACATTATCTATCCCAGTAAATGTATATGTGCCATTTGCATGTACTTTGTATATGTTTGTCATATATTGTCCATTTGTGCTTGTTGAATATAATTCTACTCCTTGATTATTATATAGTATTATACTCTTAGGTCTACTTTCTGTATCTACCATTGTTACTGTTATATATGCTGCTGTGTTATTTTCTATATATTCTATAAGTGTTGCTACTGTTGGACTTGACAAATCTGTTCTATTTGGTAGTTGTATTTCTTTAACTGATTCTGAACCTATCGGTCCTTCAATAGTTTGTTCTATTATCTTTCCATCTGATGCTTTTATAACAGTTGTTATATATGGTCTTACTCTTACATAATATGCTGTTTGGTTATCTAGCATTTGTCCTATTGTTTTTAGGTATACTTTTATCGGGTTATCTTTTAATTCTAATCCTGTATTATGTAAAAACATCTCTTCCTCGTAGGTATTATCGACAAAATTATTTAGAGAACTTTCTGTAGGATATATTTTTGCAGCACTACTATCCCATGTAGTTGCATCCGATACATCATATCTATCCCACTTGTTACCATCACATATTTCTACATAATATCCTGATGCCCCCTCTACTGGTTGCCATGATA